>NZ_JBJZOG010000092.1:0-26463 GCF_047200535.1 Micromonospora mangrovicola
GACGGTGGCGGAGCTGGCGATCGAGCGGGCGAAGCGTCTGGTCGAGCTGGGCCACGACGTGGTCGTGCTGCTCGACTCGGTGACCCGGCTCGGTCGGTCGTACAACCTGGCGGCGCCGGCCAGCGGCCGGATCATGTCGGGTGGTATCGACTCCACCGCGCTCTACCCGCCGAAGCGTTTCCTGGGCGCGGCGCGGAACATCGAGAACGGCGGCTCGCTGACCATTCTCGCCACCGCGCTGGTGGAGACCGGGTCCATGGCGGACACGGTCATCTTCGAGGAGTTCAAGGGCACCGGCAACGCCGAGCTGAAGCTGGACCGGAAGATCGCCGACAAGCGCGTCTTCCCGGCGATCGACATCAACCCCTCCGGCACCCGCAAGGAGGAGGTCCTGCTCGCGCCGGAGGAGCTGGCGATCGTCCACAAGCTCCGAAAGGTGCTGCACTCGCTGGACTCGCAGGCGGCGCTCGACCTCCTGCTGGACCGGCTCAAGCAGTCCCGGACGAACATCGAGTTCCTGATGCAGATCGCCAAGTCCACCCCGGGCGAGTGACCTGACAGGAGCGACCCGACGAGGGGCACGGCCGATCGGCCGTGCCCCTCGTCGCGTACCGGGTCGGTGAGTGAAGTTTTTCTTCAGTTAAGCCGAGACCTCTTGAAACTTCTGTTCAGTTCCGGGTTGACTGTCGTCCATGCGTACCCGCAGTCGATCCGCCCGTCTCGCCGGCGTCCTGCTGCTGACGCCGGTTCTCACCCTGGCCGGGCCGGTACCGGCCGGCGTCGCGGCGCCCGCGGTCTCCACCGCCGCCGAGGACGCCCCGGCCGCCTCCTCCCGCCCCGATGCGGCGGTCGCCCTCGCCGCCGACGGTTTGGCACCCGCCGGTGGCCTGGAAACCGCGAAGACCACCCGTCCGGTCGCCCCCGGACTCGACCTGACCTCCTTCGACCGGTACGACGCCGCCGGTTGGCTGCGTGCCGACGCCCTCACCGCCGACCTCTCCGGCGGCGTCACCGTGGACTACGTCAACTCCGGCGCGGTCACCAGGTACGAACCGCTGCGCGCCGCGGTGGACCGTTCCCGGGCGGTGGCCGCCGTCAACGGGGACTTCTTCGACATCAACGCCTCCGGCGCAGCGCAGGGCGTCGGCATCCGCTCGGGCGAGCTGGTCCAGTCGCCGGTCGCCGGCCACGCCAACGCCGCCGCGATCAGTGCGGAAGGGCTGGGCCGGATCATCCAGGTCGGCTTCGAGGGCAGCGCGGCCCTGCCGGCCGGGCCGGTCCCGCTGACCCAGTTCAACAACATGGTGCAGCCGGGTGGCGTCGGCGTCTTCACCCCGCTCTGGGGCACGTACACCCGGCAGCGGGCGGTCAGCGGCGCGGCCCGCGTGGCCGAGGTGACGGTGACCGGCGGCAGGGTCGCGACCGTGGCCAGCACGGCCGGCGAGGGGCCGATCCCGGCCGGCACCACGGTGCTGCTCGGCCGGGAGGCGGGGGCGGACGCCCTCGCCGCGCTGCGCCCCGGCGACCCGATCGACCTGACCTGGCAGCCGAAGTCCTCCGACGGAGGCAGCCTGCGCGCCGCGGTCGGCGGCGGCAACGTGCTGGTCCGGGACGGCGAGGTGCAGAGCATCGCCGACCAGACCCTCGCCCCGCGCACCTCGGTCGGCTTCTCCGCCGACGGACGCAAGATGATCATGCTGACCGTGGACGGTCGGCAGGTGGACAGCCGGGGCGTCACCCAGAGCGAGATGGGCCACATGATGGTCGAGCTCGGCGCGTGGAACGCGCTGAACCTCGACGGCGGCGGCTCCTCGACCCTGCTGGCCCGCGAGCCCGGCGCGGCGGCCGTCCAGGTGGAGAACAGCCCGTCGGACGGCAGCGAGCGGCCGGTGCCGAACGGCCTGGCCATCTACGCCCCGGAGGGCAGCGGCCGGCTCACCGGCTACTGGCTGGAGACCGCGAGCGACCCGACCGCCGCGCCCGGCGTCGCCCCGATCCGGGGTGGCCGGCCGGACCGGGTCTTCCCCGGGCTCACCCGCCGGCTCACCGCCGCCGGCTACGACGAGACGTACGGCCCGGCCGCCGGCGCGCCGCACTGGCGGGCCAACCCGGCCGCCCAGGGCACGGTGGACGACGAGGGCGTCTTCCGGGCCGGCAAGCCTGGCCGCGCCACCGTCACCGCCCGGCGCGAGGAGGCACGGGGCAGCCTCGACCTGACCGTGCTCGGCCCGCTGGACCGGATCGACGCCACCGTCGACCGGCTCGGCCTGAGCAACGAGGGCGACACCGGCCTGGTCGGCGTGGTCGGCTTCGACACCGAGGGCGACACCGCGCCGATCGAGCCAGCCGACCTGCGACTGGAGTACGACCACGACCTGCTCGCCGTCACTCCGACCGCCGACGGCAACCTCTCGGTCGAGGCGCTCGGTGGTGCCGGGTCCGCCCTGGTCACCGTCCACGTCGGAGCGGCCACCACGGTGCTGCCGGTGACCGTCGGGCTGACCGACGTGCCGGTGGCCGGCTTCGACGACGCGGCGTCCTGGAAGTTCAGCCAGGCCCGGGCCAGCGGCGCGGTCGCCCCCGCCCCGGGCCACACCGGCACCGGCCTGCGGATGTCGTACGACTTCAGCCAGTCCACCGGCACCCGGGCGGCGTACGCGGACCCGCCCGCCTGGATCGAGGTGCCCGGCCAGCCGCAGGCGTTCGGCCTGTGGATCAAGGGCAACGGCACCGGGGAGTGGCCGAGCCTGCACCTGCACGACGCCCAGGACACCCAATTCGTGCTGCGTGGCCCGTACGTCACCTGGACCGGCTGGCGGTACGTCGAGTTCACCGTGCCGTCGGGCGTGCAGTACCCGGTCCGGGTGCGCCGGTTCTACGTGGCCGAGACCGACCCGGCCAAGCAGTACCAGAGCGAGGTCGTCATCGACGACCTGGTGGCCCGGGTGCCGCCGCCGCTGCAGGCCCCGGCCGAGGAGAATCGCACCGACCGGGTGGTGCTGCGCGACGGCACGGTGGACGGCGCGCCCTGGCGGTTCGCGGTGATGTCCGACGCCCAGTTCGTCGCCGCAGACCCGGACAGCGACCTGGTCGCCCAGGCCCGCCGTACGCTCCGCGAGATCCGCGCGGCGAGGCCGGACTTCCTGATCATCGACGGGGACTTCGTGGACACCGCGTACCCGGCGGACTTCGCGCTGGCCAAGCGGATCCTGGACGAGGAGCTGGGCGGCGAGCTGCCGTACTACTACGTCCCGGGCAACCACGAGATCATGGGCGCGCCGATCGACAACTTCCGCGGCGTCTTCGGGGACACCTCGCGGGTCTTCGACCACCAGGGCACCCGGTTCGTCACGCTGAGCACCGCCACCGGCTCGCTGCGCGGCGGCGGCTTCGACCAGGTGGAGCTGCTCCGGCACACCCTGGACGCGACGGCCGCCGACCCGGCCGTCGGCTCGGTCACGGTGCTCTTCCACCACCCGCCCCGCGACCCCAGCCCGGCCAAGGCCAGCCAGCTGCTCGATCGGAAGGAGGCGGCCCTGGTGGAGCAGTGGCTGGCCGAATTCCAGCACCGCACCGGCAAGGGCGCGCTGATGGTCAACGGGCACGTCGGCACCTTCCACGCCGGCCGGGTGGACGGCGTCCCGTACGTGATCAACGGCAACTCCGGCAAGAACCCGTCCACCCCGGCCGAGCTCGGCGGCTTCACCGGCTGGACCGAGTTCGGCGTCGACCCGGTGACCCCACAGGAGGCCGAGCGGGCCCGCCGCGACCCGCTCGCCGAGGGGCCGGACTGGGTCGCGGCGGAGTTCCACGCCCACGTCGACCGGCTCGCCCTGACCGCCCCGGCCGGCGTGGCGGTCGGCGCCCCGGCCACGGTCACCGCCACGGTCACCCAGCCCGGCGGCCGTACCGTCCCGGTGGCCGCCCCGGTCAGCGCCGACTGGGCCGGCTCGCCGAACCTGCACATCGGCGGCGCCGACGGGGTGAAGCCGTGGCACGTGGCGCGGTTCGACCCGGCGACCGGAGTGCTCACCGCGCTGCGTCCCGGCGCGCAGGTGCTGCTCACGGTGACCGTCAACGGCGTCCGGGCCGAGGCGACGGTGACCCTGACGGCGGCGGAGGCGCCCGCTGCCTGAGCCCGGCCGGGACGCGGAGGGTCCGATCCGCGTCCCGGCGCGGGCTCCGCCCGTCGGCGGGCTCCTGCGCCTTCAGGGGAGGAGCCCGCCGGCGGGCGAACGGGGCGCGTGGCCGGGGTCAGAAATCGCCGTCGGCGACCTGGAAGACGGTCAGGCCGAGCGAGCGCCACATCCGCACCACCTGCTGCCGGTCGTCGAACACGCCGACCACCCGGTACCGGTCCCGGATCTCCCGCTCGTAGATCTCCTGCTTGACCACGGCGTCCTTGCGCTGGTCGCCGATCGCCCGCAGGTGCAGCGCCAGGTACGGCACCTTGACGTGCCGGGCCAGCCAGGCCACCGTGTCGGCCCGGGCCGAGGCGTCCCGACCCGAGCAGAAGACGACCCCGTGGCCGGCGGCCTGCATCGCCCGCACCGCGGCGATCACCGCCCCGTTCGGCGCGTCCTCGGCGACCCGGGTCATGTCGTACGGGCTGCGCGAGACGTTCAGCGCCACCGTGCCGTCGATGTCGACCAGCACGATGTCGGGACGCCCGGTCCGCTCCTGCTCCACCCGGCCGGGACCGCCCGGCCGGGCGGTCGGCAGCGGCAGCGGCAGCGGGCGGTTGGCCAGGTAGCGCTCGTGCAGCCGGCGGATCGCCGCCTCGCCGACCCGGTCCTCCTCCGGCCGGCCGGCGTCCCGGCGCAGGCACTCCTCCAGCGGTACGTCGGTGAAGTCGTGCACCTCGAACGCCGCGCCGAACCGCTCGGCCAGCTCCGCCCAGTCACGCAGCGTCCGGGAGCGCAGGTTGGTGTCGTCCACGCAGACGCTCACCCGGGCCGCCAGCAGCGCCTCCACCTGCGCGCGCTGGGCCCGGGTGACCTGCCCCTCGGCCCACTGGGTGAAGAGCCGCTCGCCGTGCATCATCCGGCGCAGGTCGTCCCGGTTGACCCGGACGACGCCGGGCTGGAGCCGCCGGGCGAAGGTGGTCTTGCCGGATGCGGGCAGCCCCCGGGTGGCGATCAGGCGGAACATCCCGTACCTCCCAGTCATCCCGGCTCGTCCCCGGCCGCCCTGACGAATGCCCGCGAGCGGCCCGGGAATGCACGGGGAGCGGTGAGCGTTGAGCCTGCCGGATCTCGTGTGCGGCCCGCTCGCCGGGTCGGCTGACGCCCATGGCACACTGGTCAATCGGCCACCGGTTCCGGTTCACGCCCGAGCCCGTCGCGACGACGGGGCGCACGACGGCGACCCGGCGACCATCCACGAAAGGACCGAGGCGACATGAAGCCCAACATCCACCCGGAGTACGTGACCACCGAGGTCCGCTGCTCCTGCGGCAACACGTTCACGACCCGCAGCACCGCCAAGGGCGGTCAGATCAGCGTCGAGACCTGCAGCGCCTGCCACCCGTTCTACACGGGTAAGCAGCGCGTGCTGGACACCGCCGGTCGGGTCGCGAAGTTCCAGCAGAAGTACGCCAAGGTCCAGGCCAAGAAGGCCAAGTAGCTCCGTCGACGACGCCCGTGTCCGGCTCTGCGCCGGGCGCGGGCGTTCGTCCGTTTCCGCCCCAATGCTTCCTGTCCCTGCCCGATCGTCGAAGGAGCATCCGCAGCATGAGCAGTGAGCGCCTGGCCGCCCTCCTCGACGAGTACGCCGACCTCGAGAAGCGACTCGCCGACCCGGCCATCCACGCGGACCAGGCCACCGCCCGGCGGGTCGGCCGGCGCTACGCCGAGCTGGTCCCGCTGCAGAAGGCCGCCGGCGAGCTGGAGCAGGCGCGGGCCGACCTGGCCGCCGCCCGTGAGCTGGCCGCCGAGGACCCGGCCTTCGCCGGCGAGGCGGAGACGATCGCCGCTGCCCTGCCCGAGTTGGAGGAGAAGCTCGCCGAGCTGCTGATCCCGCGCGACCCGCACGACGCCAAGGACGTGATCGTCGAGATCAAGGCTGGCGAGGGTGGCGAGGAGTCGGCGCTCTTCGCCGGTGACCTGCTCCGCATGTACACCCGGTACGCCGAGCGGCGCGGCTGGACCACCGAGGTGATCGACGCCCAGGACTCCGACCTCGGCGGCGTGAAGGACGTCTCGCTGGCGATCAAGACCAAGGGCGTCCCGGAGGGCGGCAACGGGGTCTGGTCCCGGCTGAAGTGGGAGGGCGGCGTGCACCGGGTGCAGCGCGTCCCGGTCACCGAGTCGCAGGGCCGGATCCACACCAGCGCGGCCGGCGTGCTGGTGCTGCCCGAGGCCGAGGACGTCGACGTCACCATCGACCCGAACGACCTGCGGATCGACGTGTTCCGCTCGTCCGGGCCGGGTGGCCAGTCGGTCAACACCACCGACTCCGCGGTCCGGATCACCCACGTGCCGACCGGGATCGTGGTCTCCTGCCAGAACGAGAAGTCGCAGCTGCAGAACCGGGAGCAGGCGATGCGCATCCTGCGGGCGCGGCTGCTCGCGGTGGCCCAGGAGCAGGCCGACGCCGCCGCCTCGGACGCCCGCAAGGCGCAGGTCCGCACCGTGGACCGGTCGGAGCGGATCCGGACGTACAACTTCCCGCAGAACCGGATCACCGACCACCGGATCGGCTACACCGCGTACAACCTCGACCTCGCCCTGGGCGGCGAGTTGGACGGCGTGCTGGACGCCCTGGCCGAAGCCGACCGCACCGCCCGCCTGGCCGGCGACACCGAACTCACCCGCCGCTGACCCCCGCCGCGCCCCCAACATCCGCGCTAATTCACGGAAGTAGTGGCCATTCCGCGTCGGGTGGCCACTACTTCCGTGAATTAGCGCGCGCGGCGGCGTGCGGCCGCGCGGCGGCGTGCGGCCGCGCGGCGGCGTGCGGGCGTGCGGGCGCGCGCAGCGGGCAAGGGTGGGGCGGGGGTCAGGAGGCGCGGAGACCCTCCTTGGCGCGGAGCATCTCGCGGTCGGCCAGCTCGAACGCGGCGCCCAGGGCCTCCCGGACACTCGCCCCGGAGGCGCCGCTCACCTCGGCGAAGCCGATGCTCACCCCGACCGGGGTGCCGGGCACCAGCGACTCCCAGTCCTCGGTGCGGACGGCGGCCTGGATCCGGCGGGCCACCTCGGCCGCCTCGGACATACCCGTCTCGGGCAGCACCACGACGAACTCGTCCCCGCCGTAGCGGGCCACGAAGTCGCCGCGCCGCATCACCCGGTTGATCACCCCGGCGATCCGTTGCAGCACCAGGTCACCCGAGTGGTGGCCGTGCCGGGTGTTCACCGCCTTGAAGCCGTCCAGGTCGCAGACGCCGATCACCACCCGGTCGCCGCGGGCCACCACCGCTCCGATGTAGCGCTCCAGCCGACGTCGGTTGGGCAGCCCGGTCAGCGGGTCGGTGAGCGCCTCGCCCTCGTACCGGGCGGCCTCGCGGCGCATCTCCTCGTGGTCGATCCGGGCGGCGATGCCGTCGATGTAGACGTCCCGGAGGCGGTCGTTGCGCTGGGCCGCGAGCCGGAACGCGTGCCGGTCCGCCCGGTGCGCCGCGGCGTGGTCCCCGGCCCGGGCCAGCGCGATGCTGCGCAGCCGGGGCGCCTCGGCGGCGCCGAGCGTCTCGGTGGAGACCCGGGTGGTGTCCAGTCGGGTGACCGCCTCGATCGGGCGCCCGTCGGCGATCGCCAGGCAGACCTGACCGAGTTGGCGCAGGTCGCGGGCGCGGGCGCTGTCGCCGCCGTGCTCGAGCAGCCGGACGGGGTCGGCGTCGCTGCCGGACTCCAGCCGGTCGCCGAGGGCGGCCCGCCGGGCGGCGGCGTACCCGTATGCGGTGAGGCCGCCTGGCATGATCTTGTCGACCTGCTCGCTGCGCAGGAAGCGGTTGAAGTCCCCGGCCACGTCGCGCAGCACCCGCAGGCAGCCGTCGCTGTCGCCGTTGTGGTCCAGGGCGAGCGCGTTGCGCAGCCGGATGCCCGGAGCGGCGAGGGTCGCCTCGGGGATGCCGGCGGTGAGCCCCACCTGGCGGGCGCGTTCGATCGCACCCAGCGCGTGGCCGTGGAAGCTGAGGTACGAGTAGGCCATGGCGAGGTCGTGCCAGCCCCACGCGGTGTCCCGGTCGGGGTCGTCGTCGGCGGTCAGTGCCCGGGCGGCCTTCACCAGGTGGGTGACGCAGCGGTCCAGCGCCCCCTGGTGGTGTGCGGCGAGCGCGGCCAGGGCGTTGAGATGCCCGTGCAGGTACGGCTCGGCCAGGTCCCGGACGGCGGCGGACGCCTCCTCGATGGCCCGGGTGAACTCGGCGGTGCGGCCGAGATTGATCAGCGCGGAGAGGCGCTGGACCAGCGCGTCGGCCCGGGCGTACGGGTCCTCGGTGGTGCGGATGACCCGGTCGAGCAGCGTCCACGCCTCGGCCGACCGGCTGGCCTCCTGCAACGTCCGGGCACGCCGCAGGGCGTCAACCTGGTCCTCGACCCGGTCGAGCCAGCCCACTCGTCCTCCCTGTCGGCGTGTCTGAGGGACACACCGCTCGTGGTGCGACCCGCGACGCTTCATGATTATGTCGTGACCTTCCTCCCGCAACACCCGTCCGAAGGGACAGAACGCGAGCGCCCCTCACTGGTCGTCGCCCGGGCGGCCCGGACCCTGGCCGCGGCGGGCATCGAGGCGCCCCGGGCGGAGGCCGAGCTGCTGGCCGCGTACGTGCTGGCGGTGCCGCGCGGCCGGCTGGCGCTGGCCGACGGTTTCACGCCCGCCCAGCGGGACCGGCTGGACGCGCTGGTGGACCGGCGGGTCGCCCGGGAGCCGTTGCAGCACCTGACCGGGGTCGCCGGCTTCCGGCACCTGGAGCTGTCGGTGGGCCCCGGCGTGTTCGTGCCTCGCCCGGAGACCGAGCTGCTCGCCGGCTGGGGGGTGGAGCAGGGCCGCCGGCACGCCGCGCCGCTGGTGGTGGACCTGTGCAGCGGCTCCGGCGCGATCGCCCTGGCGGTCGCCCAGGAACTGCCGGCGGGCCGGGTGGTGGCCGTGGAGCGGTCCCCGGCGGCCCTGGCCTGGCTGCGCCGCAACGCCGCCGACCGGGCGGCCGCCGGGGACAACCCGGTCGAGGTGGTCGAGGCCGACGTCACCGACCCGGACCTGCTCGGCGAGCTGGTCGGCCGGGTCGACGTGCTGCTCTGCAACCCGCCGTACGTGCCGCGTGCGGTGGTCGTACCGCCGGAGGTGGCCGGGCACGATCCGGACGAGGCGGTCTTCGGCGGGGCGGACGGGCTGGACGTGATCCGCCCGGTGGTGGCCCGGGCCGCGGCGCTGCTCCGCCCCGGCGGCGCGCTGGGCGTCGAGCATGACGACACGCACGGCGCGGCGGTGCCGGAGCTGCTCGCCGCGGACGGCCGGTACGAGCAGGTCGAGGAGCACCGGGACCTGGTCGGGCGGCCCCGGTTCGCCACCGCGTCCCGGCGGGCGGACGGCCAGCACGCCGACCCCGCCCCGGCGTGGCAGACTGGCTCCTCGTGATGCTCTACGACTGTCGGTCGCCCGCCGACCGGGACCGCGGCATCGCCGCTGCGATCGAGGCGGTCAAGAACGGGGAACTCGTCGTCCTGCCGACCGACACGGTCTACGGCATCGGCGCCGACGCCTTCACCCCGTACGCGGTCAAGGCGCTCGCCGACGCCAAGGGTGGCGCCCGGCAGGCGCCTCCGGTGCTCATCGGTTCCCGGCACACCCTCGACGGCCTGGTCTTCTCGCTGCCCCGCTCCGCGCGGGAGCTGGTCGAGGCGTTCTGGCCGGGCGCGCTGACGATCGTCGTGGAGCACTCGCCGAGTCTGGCCTGGGATCTGGGCGACTCCAGCGGCACGGTGGCGGTCCGGATGCCGCTGCACCCGGTGGCCCTGGAGGTGCTGCGGGAGACCGGCCCGATGGCGGTCGCCTCGGCCAACAAGGTCGGCCAGCCGGCCGCGCTCACCGCCGAGGAGGCCCGCGACCAGCTCGGTTACGGCGTCCGGGCGTACCTGGAGGCGGGTCCGGCGCTGGATCCGGTGCCGAGCACCATCGTCGACCTCACCGGTGAGGTGCCCCGGGTGCTGCGCCAGGGGGCGGTCTCCCTGGAGAAGCTGCGCGACGTGGCGCCGGACATCCTCGACGAGCGGGGGGTCTGAGTGCCGCCGTTCACCGTCCTGCACGTCTGCATGGGCAACATCTGCCGGTCGCCGATGGCCGAGCGGCTGCTGGTGCTGGCGGTCCGCGAGCGGCTGGGCCGCCTCGGGACCGACCCGGACCGCTCCGACGAGCTGGTGCACAGCCACAGCGCCGGCACCGGCGGCTGGCACGCCGGCGAGGACATGAATCCGCCGGCTGCCCGGCAGGTGACCTCGCGCGGCGGTGACGTGGCCGGCTTCGCCGCCCGCCGGCTCCGCTCCGACCTGATCGACGCCGCCGACCTGGTGCTCACCGCCACCGCCGACCAGCAGGAGTACGTGGTGGCGCTGCGCCCCGACGCGGCCGGGCGCACCTTCGTGCTGGGCGAGTTCGGCCGGCTGCTGGGCGGCGTGGACTCCGCCGGGCTGCCCCCGGTCGAGGCCACCCCGGAGGCGGTGTACGCCCGGGGCGTGGCCCTGGTGGAGGCGGCGGACGCGGCCCGGCAGGGCACCGCCCCGCTGCCCACCGACGACCTCGACGACCCGTGGGGCCGGGGCGACCAGTGCTTCAGCCGGGTGGCCGACGAGATCGAGGAGACGGTTCACCCGCTGGCCGCCACGCTGCTGGCCTGAGGTTCATCCTTTCTCGCGAACTTCCTGCGCGTTTCGGGGAAGGTGGCGGGATAACCGGCTGATTCCGGTCATTCTGGACAGGTCCTACGGCCGGCTCCTGCGGGGAGAGCTGATGAACCGGGCCCATCTCGACAAGCTGTTCACCGTCCTGCTCGCCGGCGTGCTCGCCGGACTCGCCCTGGCGGCGGCCGCCCTGCCGGCCGCGCTGGTGTTCGGGCTCGGCTTCAAGGGGCTGATGCCCTACACGCAACTGCCCGAGCCGCTGCGCACGCCGCAGCCGGCACAGCGGTCCAACCTCTACGCCAACGACGGCCGCACCCTGATCACCTCGTTCTACGTCGAGGACCGGGTGGACGTGCCGGTGGCCGAGGTGGCGCCGGTGATGCGGCAGGCCATCGTGGCCGCCGAGGACGTCCGGTTCTACCAGCACCACGGCGTCGACGTCCGGGGCGTGGTGCGGGCCTTCACCGCCAACCGGCGGGAGGGCGGTACCCGGCAGGGCGCCTCCACGCTGACCATGCAGTACGTCCGCAACGCGCTGGCCGGTGACCCCCGGCTGACCGAGGAGCAGCGGGCCATGGCCACCGAGATCACCGTGGGCCGCAAGATCCGCGAAATGCGGTACGCGCTGGCCCTGGAGCGGGAGCTGAACAAGGACGAGATCCTCGGCCGCTACCTGAACATCGCGTACTTCGGGGCCGGGGCCTACGGCATCGCCGCGGCCAGCAAACGCTACTTCTCCATCACGCCCGACAAGCTCACCGTGGCCCAGGCGGCGCTGCTCGCCGGGCTGGTCCGCTCGCCCGACACCGACGACCCGATCCACGGGGACGCCGACGCGGCCCTGGCGCGCCGCGCGTACGTGCTGGACCGGATGGTGGAGACCGGGCAGCTCAGCGCCGCGGACGCCGCGCGGGCGAAGGTCGAGCAGTTGAACCTGCGGCCCAGCGCCACGCCGAACGACTGCACCTCGGTGCCCGCCGCGCACAACGACTGGGGCTTCTTCTGCGACTGGTTCAACCAGTGGTGGAACGCCCAGCCGGCCTTCGGCAAGTCCGCGGACGAGCGGCAGCGGACGCTGCGCCGGGGCGGCTGGAAGATCGTCTCCTCGCTCGACCCGGACGTGCAGGCCAAGGCCACCGAGCTGGTGCTGCGGGTCTACGACACGACCAACAAGCGGGCCGCGCCGACCGCGGTGGTGCAACCCGGCACCGGCCGGGTGCTGGCCATGGCGGTGAACCGGAACTACAGCGTGGCCGGGAACCCGGGCGGCCAGCAGAACCACCCCAACACGGTCAACCAGCTCGTCGCCGGGGGCGGCGGCATCGTCGGCTACCAGGCCGGCTCGACCTTCAAGCTCTTCACGCTGCTGGCCGCGCTCGAGTCCGGGCTGCCGTTGAACACCGAATTCGACGCGCCCAGCGTGTACGTCACCCGCTACCCGGTCGACGGCGGTCCGGCGAGCTGCGGCGGCCACTGGTGCCCGGCCAACTCCAACCCGCTCTGGATGGACGGCGACCAGGACATGTGGAGCGCGTTCGGCCGCTCGGTGAACACGTACTTCGCCTGGCTCACCGAGCGGGTGGGCGCGGACCGGGTGGTGGAGATGGCCCAGCGGCTCGGCATCGTGCTGCGCTCGCCGGAGGACGCCAAGCTGGCCCGCGAGGGCGCGAAGAACTGGGGCCCGTTCACCCTGGGCGTCGCCGACACCACCCCGCTCGACGTGGCCAACGCGTACGCGACGGTGGCGGCCGAGGGCTACTGGTGCCGGCCCACCCCGGTCACCTCGATCACCGACGCCTCCGGCCGGAAGGTGGCCGCCGGGAACACGGACTGCCGCCAGGTGCTCGACACCGACGTGGCCCGGGCGGCGGCGGACGCGTCCCGCTGCCCCGTCGGCGACCAGTCGATGTACCGCCGCTGCGACGGCGGCACCGCCGAGGAACTGGCGCCCGGGCTACGCCGGCCCCTCGCGGGCAAGACCGGCAGCTCGGAGCGGAACGCCACCGAGACGGTGGTGGCCTTCACCCCGCAGCTCGCCGTCGCCACCATCGCCGCGAACCCGGACGACCCCCAGGACGCCGTCGGCGGCGGTGTGCAGACCCGGCAGATCGAGGCTGTGGGCCGGCTGCTCGCGTACGCCCTCCGCGACCAGCCCGTCCTCGACTTCGTCCCGCCCAGCCAGGCGGTCGCCTTCCAGCGCACCGGCCCCCGCGGCGCCAACTGAACCCCACCCCCGCCCGCTCGCCGGGCGGGGGTCAGGGCTGGGTGGGGTGGGGTGCGGTCTGTTCGGCGCCGAGGGCGATGTTGCGGGCCATGCCGCCGAAGATGATCGCGTGGAACGGGAGGACCGAGCCCCAGTAGAGGTGCCCGACCAGGCCGTGGGGGAGGAAGACGGCGCGCTGGACGTACCGGCTCCGGCCGTCCCCGGCCGGCTCGGCGCGCATCTCCAGCCAGGCCCGGCCGGGCAGCCGCATCTCGGCGCGCAACCGCAGCAGCTCACCGGGGACGATCTCCTCGACCCGCCAGAAGTCCAGCGCCTCGCCCACCTGAAGGCGGTGCGGGTCGCGCCGCCCCCGGCGCAGCCCGACCCCGCCGGCCAGCTGGTCCAGCCAGCCGCGCACCGACCAGGCCAGCGGAAACGAGTACCAGCCGTGCTCGCCGCCGACCCCCTCGATGACCCGCCACAGCGCGCCCGCCGGTGCGCCCACCTCCCGCTCCCGCAGGTCGGTGTACGCCGTCCCACCCGACCACTCCGGATCGCTGGGTAGCGGCTCGGCCGGGGCGTCCGGCCCGCTCGCGGTGGACCAGCGGGTCTCCACCTCGGCGTCGCGGACCTTCGCCAGCGCCAGGGTGACCGCCTGGTCGAAGCCGGTCAGCCCGTCGGGCGGGTCCGGGACGTACCGGGCGATGTCGTGCTCGTGGGCGACCGCCTCGTGGACCAGGCTCTCCACCAGCGGCCGGGCGATGGCGTTCGGCACCGGCGTGATCAGGCCGACCCAGTAGGAGGAAAGCGCCGGGGTCAGCAGCCGCACCGGCAGGATGACCCGCCGGGGCAGCCCGGTCACCCGGGCGTACCGCTGCATCATGTCCTCGAAGGTGAGCGCGTCCGGTCCGGCGATGTCGAAGGCCCGGTTCACCTCGGGCGGCAGCCCCGCGCAGCCGATCAGGTAGTGCAGCACGTCGCGGACCGCGATCGGCTGGATCTGGTTGCGCACCCAGCGCGGGGTGATCATGCCCGGCAGCCGCTCGGTCAGGTAGCGCAGCATCTCGAACGAGGCCGAGCCCGATCCGATGATCACCGCAGCCCGGAGGACGGCGGTCGGCACGCCGCTGTCCAGCAGGATCCGGGCGACCTCCGCCCGGGACCGCAGGTGCGGCGACGGGACGTCCCGGTCCTCGGTCGGCTCCGGGCCGCCGAGGTAGACGATCCGGCGTACGCCGGCGGCGCGGGCCGCCGCGGCGAAGTTGGTCGCCGCCTCCCGGTCGGCCGCCTCGAAGCCGGCCTGACCGAGCGAGTGGACCAGGTAGTACGCCACCTCGACGCCCTCGAACGCGGCCGGCAGCGTATCCGGCTTCCGCAGGTCACCCTCGATGACCTCGGCCCGGGCGGCCCAGGGCACGTCGCGCAGCCGCGCCGCCTTGCGGGCCAGGCAGCGTACGGTGTGCCCCTCGGCCAGCAGCCGGGGCGCGAGGCGCCCGCCGATGTAACCCGTGGCTCCGGTGACGAGGCATCTCACGGCTTCCAGTGTGCGGCTCCGTAGACTCCTTCGCTGTGGAGAACGCGAGGGAGCCCTTCTGGGGGCCGGACTTCCAGCAGCTCAGCGCTGTCGACCCAGAGATCGCCGGGGTGGTGCTGGGGGAGCTGGAGCGGCTGCGCGGTGGCCTGCAACTGATCGCCAGCGAGAACCTCACCTCCCCGGCGGTGCTCGCAGCGCTCGGCTCGACGCTGACCAACAAGTACGCCGAGGGCTACCCGGGCCGGCGCTACTACGGTGGCTGCGCCGAGGTGGACCGGGCCGAGGAAATCGGTATCGCCCGGGCGAAGGAGCTGTTCGGCGCCGAGCACGCCAATCTCCAGCCGCACTCCGGCGCCAGCGCGAACCTGGCCGCGTACGCCGCCCTGGTGCAGCCGGGGGACACCGTGCTGGCGATGGACCTGCCGCACGGCGGCCACCTCACCCACGGCAGCCGGGTGAACTTCTCCGGCAAGTGGTTCCACACCGTCGGCTACACCGTCCGGCAGGACACCGAACTGATCGACTACGACGAGGTACGCGACCTGGCCCGGGCGCACCGGCCGAAGATGATCATCTGTGGCGCGACGGCGTACCCCCGGCTGATCGACTTCGCCCGGTTCCGGGAGATCGCCGACGAGGTCGACGCGTACCTGATGGTGGACGCCGCCCACTTCATCGGACTGGTCGCCGGGCGGGCCGTCCCGTCCCCCGTGCCGTACGCCGACGTCGTCTGCTTCACCACGCACAAGGTGCTGCGCGGCCCCCGCGGCGGCATGATCCTCTGCCGCGGGTCGCTGGCCTCCCGGATCGACAAGGCGGTCTTCCCGTTCACCCAGGGCGGCCCACTGATGCACGTCGTCGCCGCCAAGGCGGTCGCCCTGCGCGAGGCCGCCCAGCCCGAGTTCCGGGCGTACGCCTCCCAGGTGGTCAGCAACGCCCAGGCGCTCGCCGAAGGGCTGGCCGCCGAGGGGATGCGCCCGGTTTCCGGTGGCACCGACACCCACCTGGCCCTGATCGACCTGCGCGAGGTCGGGGTGACCGGCGCGGAGGCCGAGGCGCGCTGCGACGCCGCGGGCATCACGCTGAACAAGAACGCCATCCCGTACGACCCGCAGAAGCCGATGGTCGCCTCCGGTATCCGGGTGGGCACTCCGAGCGTCACCACCCAGGGCATGCGGGAAGGGGAGATGCGCCGGATCGCCACGCTGATCGCCCGGGCCGTCCGGACCGACCCCGGCCCGCCCGGCGGCGCGGCCGAGCTGACCCGGATCGCCACCGACGTGACCGAGCTGGTCACCGCCTTCCCGGCGTACCCCCGTGGCTGAGTCCGGGACGCGCGCGGCGGAGGCGGCCGCGGACCGCGGCTGGCGGCTGCGCCACCTGCCGGTGCTGTTGCTCGCGACAGCGGTGCTGGGCGCGGTGGCGGCGCTGGTCGGCGGGGTGACCCGGGGTGCGGACGGCGCGCTCGGCGCGGCGGCCGGGGTGGCCGTCACCGCGCTCAGCTACACCGTCACCACGGTCGTGCTGGCCTGGGCCGACGCCCGGGACCCGCAGCTGGTGCTGCCGTTCGGCGTCGGCCTCTACACAGCCAAGATGACGCTGCTCGGCGGGGTGATGGTGCTGGTGGCGTCGACCGGCTGGCCGGGACTGATCCCGCTCTGCCTGGGCATCGCCGCGGGCGTGGTGGTGTGGACCGGGGTGCACGTCTGGTGGCTGGTCACGGTGCACGCCCGGCGCGTCCACAACTGACTCCGTCCCAATCTTCGGACGGCGCGCCGGTGTGTCCGCGATCGGTCATTTTCTCAGTGGCGAGGGAGGAGTAGCGTGCCTCCAGACGACTTCGCCCGCCCGTGTCCCACACAACAAGGTTGTGCGGGGGGTGAGGCACAGCCTCGTCTCCTCGACTGATATCGTTCGCCCCGTCATGGCCGGTGACCAGAAACCCCCCAGCGCTGGCGGCCCGGACGATGTTCCGTCCGGTGCCGGTCAGGGTTGGACCGCGCTCTCGTACCTCATCGGGGGCATGCTCGTCTGGGGTTTCATCGGCTGGTTGGTCGACCAGTGGCTCGATACCGGCGGCATCGCCACCGGTATCGGGGTCGTGCTCGGCATGGCCGGGGGGATCATCCTGGTCGTCCGCCGACTGGGCACGCCTACTTAGGAAGGGACGCGGTGTTCGGACAGGCGAACGTCCTGGCAGCGGGCCAGGCGGAATTCCCACCCAGCGTGGAGGACTTCTACCTGCCCAGCATCCTGCCCTGGGGTGCGCACGACAACTACTGGTTCACCAAGATCACGGCCATGGTCTGGATCGCCGTCGGCGTCCTGATCATCTTCTTCCTGGCCAGCTACCGGAACCCGAAGCTGGTGCCGACCAAAAAGCAGTGGTTCGCCGAGTCGATCTACGGCTTCGTGCGGAACAACATCGCGGTCGACATGATCGGCCACGCGGGGGTGCGGTTCGCGCCGTACTTCACCACGCTCTTCTGCTTCATCCTGCTGACGAACGCGTTCGCGATCATCCCGTTCTTCCAGATCTCGCCGAACTCGCACATCGCCTTCCCGGCGTTCCTCGCCCTGATCAGCTACGTGATGTTCAACTGGATCGGCATCCGGCACCACGGCTTCGTGAAGTACTTCAAGAACTCACTGGTCCCGCCGGCGCCGTGGTACATCCTGCCGCTGCTGATCCCGATCGAGTTCTTCTCGACCTTCCTGGTCCGGCCGTTCTCGCTGGCCGTCCGTCTCTTCGCGAACATGTTCGCCGGCCACATGCTCCTGCTGGTCTTCACGCTCGGCGGGTTCGCCATGATCAGCGCCAACGCCTGGCTGGCGCCGGTCTCGGTGCTGTCCTGGGTGATGACGATCGCGCTGACCTTCCTCGAGTTCCTGGTGATCGTCCTGCAGGCCTACGTCTTCACCGTGCTGACTGCCAGCTACGTGCAGGGCGCGCTCGCCGAAGAGCACTGATCCACTCTTTCGCACCAACCGTTGTCGTCCCGCGTGACCGTCACGCGTGATAACCAGGAGGAACCAACCAATGGACATCTACGCCGCGGTAGAGGGCAGCACCGCCGCCATCGGCTACGGTCTCGCGGCCATCGGCCCGGGCATCGGCGTGGGCCTGGTCTTCTCGGCCTACATCCAGTCGACCGCCCGTCAGCCGGAGTCGTCCCGGATGACCCTGCCGTACGTCTGGATCGGCTTCGCCGTCATCGAGGCCCTCGCGCTGCTGGGTATCGCGTTCGGCTTCATCTGGCAGGGCAACCTCTAATCCCGCCCTTCGACCGGGAGGTTTTCCATGTACTTCCTCGCCGCTGAGGGTGGTGAGACGACCCACAACCCGATCATCCCTGCCTGGCAGGAGATCGTGGTCGGTGGGATCGCCTTCATCCTGCTCTGCTTCGTGCTGATGAAGTTCGTCTTCCCGCGCATGGAGCAGACGTTCCAGGCCCGGGTCGACGCGATCGAGGGCGGCATCAAGCGCGCCGAGGCCGCCCAGGCCGAGGCGAACCAGCTGCTCGAGCAGTACCGGGCCCAGCTCGCCGAGGCGCGTACCGACGCCGCCAAGATCCGCGACGACGCCCGGGCCGACGCCGAGGGCATCCGGCAGGACATCCTCGCCAAGGCGCGCGAGGAGTCGGACCGGATCATCGCGGCCGGCAAGGAGCAGCTCGCCGCCGAGCGGGCCACCATCGTGCGCGAGCTGCGCACCGAGGTCGGCACCATCGCGGTGGACCTGGCCAGCAAGATCGTCGGTGAGTCGCTCGCCGACGAGGCGCGTCGCAAGGGCACCGTCGACCGGTTCCTGAGCGGTCTCGAGAGCACGGGGGCCCGCTGATGCAGGCCGCCAGCCGGGAGTCGTACAAGGTCGCGGCCGAGCGCCTCGACGCGTACGCCCGCGGCGCGGAGCCGTCGGCGGTGACCACCACCGCCGGCGACATCCTCTCCGTCGCCGCCCTGCTGCGGCGCGAGCCGCGGCTGCGTCGGGCGCTGTCGGACCCGGCGCGTTCGGGTGAGGACCGCACCGGGCTGCTCACGGGCATCCTGAGCGGCA
Organism: Micromonospora mangrovicola; assembly: GCF_047200535.1. NCBI lineage: Bacteria > Bacillati > Actinomycetota > Actinomycetes > Micromonosporales > Micromonosporaceae > Micromonospora > Micromonospora mangrovicola. Next base: position 18,627 of record NZ_JBJZOG010000092.1, read on the forward strand.
AGGTTGGCGCCGACGCGCTCGACCTGCTCGTCGCGCTCGTCGCCGGCCGCTGGTCGGCCCCGTCCGAACTGCTCGACGGCGTCGAGCGGCTGGGCGTCGAGGCGCTCCTGGCGAGCGCAGAGAAGGCCGGCGAGCTGGGCGAGGTCGAGGACGAGCTGTTCCGCTTCGGGCAGGTCGTCTCCGGCTCGGCCGAGCTGTCCAACGCGCTCTCCGACCCGATGGCCCCGGCCGAGCGGCGGGCCACCCTGGCCGACCAGCTGCTCGCCGGCAAGGCCCGGCCGGTCACCCTCCGCCTCGTCGAGGCCGCGCTCGGTGGCTTCGGGGGACGCTCCTTCACCGGGGCGCTCACCCGGCTGGTCGAGCTGGCCGCCGACCGGCGGGACCGGCAGGTCGCGTACGTGACCGTGGCGGCCCCGCTGACCGACGAGGAGGAGCAACGCCTCGGCGCCCGCCTCTCCGAGATGTACGGTCGGGAGGTTTCCGTCAAGCAGACGGTGAACCCCGAGGTGCTCGGTGGGGTGAGCGTGCGGGTCGGCTCCGACCTGTACGACGGCACCGTCCTGCGCCGCCTCAACGAGACCCGCAACGCGCTCGCGAAGCGCTGACCAGCGTCTTAGCAGCCCTGATTCGACGCCATCGGACCGGTCGGTACTAGGTATCCCGGGCCCCTGATACTTAAGGAAGCAGAGGATGGCCGAGCTGACCATCTCGACGGAGGAGATCCGCGGCGCCCTGGAGCGCTACGTCTCCTCCTACACGGCCGACGTCTCCCGCGAGGAGGTCGGCACCGTCGCCGACGCCGGTGACGGCATCGCCCACGTCGAGGGTCTGCCCTCGACCATGACCAACGAGCTCCTGGAGTTCGAGGACGGCACGCTCGGCGTGGCGCTGAACCTCGACGTCCGGGAGATCGGTGTCGTCGTCCTCGGTGACTTCGCCGGGATCGAAGAGGGGCAGCGCGTCAAGCGCACCGGCCGGGTGCTCTCCGTGCCGGTCGGCGACGCCTTCCTCGGCCGCGTGGTCAACGCGCTCGGCGAGCCGATCGACGGCCTCGGCGACATCGCCAACGAGGGCTACCGCGAGCTGGAGCTCCAGGCCCCGAACGTGATGGCCCGCAAGTCGGTCGACGAGCCGCTGCAGACCGGTATCAAGGCCGTCGACGCGATGACCCCGATCGGCCGCGGCCAGCGCCAGCTGATCATCGGTGACCGGAAGACCGGTAAGACCACGGTCGCCCTGGACACCATCCTCAACCAGCGGGACAACTGGCGCTCCGGCGACCCGACGAAGCAGGTCCGCTGCATCTACGTCGCCGTCGGCCAGAAGGCCTCCACCATCGCCTCCATCAAGGGGACGCTGGAGGACGCGGGCGCGATGGAGTACACCACCATCGTGGCCTCCCCGGCCTCCGACCCGGCCGGCTTCAAGTACCTCGCCCCGTACACCGGCTCGTCCATCGGCCAGCACTGGATGTACGGCGGCAAGCACGTCCTGATCGTCTTCGACGACCTGAGCAAGCAGGCCGAGGCGTACCGGGCCGTGTCGCTGCTGCTGCGCCGCCCGCCGGGCCGCGAGGCGTACCCGGGTGACGTCTTCTACCTGCACTCCCGGCTGCTTGAGCGCTGCGCGAAGCTCTCCGACGAGCTGGGCGGCGGCTCGATGACCGGTCTGCCGATCATCGAGACCAAGGCGAACGACATCTCGGCGTTCATCCCGACCAACGTCATCTCCATCACCGACGGCCAGATCTTCCTGGAGACCGACCTGTTCAACCAGGGCGTCCGGCCGGCCATCAACGTCGGCACCTCGGTCTCCCGGGTCGGTGGCGCCGCGCAGGTGAAGCCGATGAAGAAGGTCGCCGGTTCGCTGCGGCTGAACCTGGCCCAGTACCGGGAGCTGGAGGCGTTCGCCGCCTTCGCCTCCGACCTGGACAAGGCCTCCCGCGCCCAGCTGGACCGCGGCGCCCGCCTGGTCGAGCTGCTCAAGCAGCCGAACTACTCGCCGTACCCGGTGCAGGAGCAGGTCGTCTCCGTCTGGGCCGGCACCGAGGGCAAGCTGGACGACATCCCGGTCGGCGAGATCCGCCGCTTCGAGTCGGAGTTCCTGCAGTACCTCCGGCACAAGCACGAGGGCGTCCTGGCCGCGATCGCCGGCAACAAGTGGGACGACGAGGTCATCGGCTCGCTCGACTCGGCCATCACCGAGTTCAAGCAGATCTTCCTGGGCAAGGAGGACGAGGTCCGGATCAACGAGGCCCCGGCCACGCCGCTGGAGGGCGAGGAGACCCGCGAGACGGTGACCCGCTTCCGGGACGGCACCACCGACCGCCCGGCCGAGAGCTGATCCATGGCCGCCCAGGTACGCGTTCTCCGACAGCGGATCCGCTCCGCCAAGGGGATGAAGAAGATCACCAAGGCGATGGAGCTCGTCGCGACGAGCCGGATCGCCAAGGCCCAGGCCAAGGTGGCGGCGTCGCTGCCGTACGCCGAGGCGATCACCGGCGTGCTGACGGCGCTGGCCTCGAACGCGCGGATCGACCACCCGCTGCTCACCCCGCGCGAGCGGGTGCGGCGGGCGGGCGTCCTGCTGGTCACGGCCGACCGCGGTCTGGCCGGCGGGTACAGCTCGAACGCGATCCGGACCGCCGAGTCGCTGATCGCCCGGCTCAAGGCCGACGGCAAGGAGCCGGTTCTCTACGTCATCGGCCGCAAGGGCGTGGCGTACTACCGGTTCCGTAACCGGGAGATCGCCGGCAGTTGGACGGGCTTCTCGGAGCAGCCGGGCTACGGCGACGCCCGCGAGGTCGGCGAGACGATGATCAAGGCGTTCACCGCCGGCGCGGACGACGTGGACGGTCACGCCGGGGCCGACGGGATCGTCGGGGTGGACGAGCTGCACATCGTCTACACCGAGTTCAAGTCCCTGATGACCCAGAACCCGGTCGCGAAGATCATCGGCCCGATGCAGGTCGAGGACCGGCCGCGGTCCGAGGGCCTGCTGCCGGCGTACGAGTTCGAGCCGGAGGCGGAGGCGCTGCTCGACGCGCTGCTGCCGAGGTACATCAACACGCGGATCTACGCGGCGTTGCTGGAGTCGGCGGCCAGCGAGTCGGCCGCCCGGCGGCGGGCGATGAAGAGCGCCACCGACAACGCCGAAGAGATGATCGAGAAGTACACGCGTGAGATGAACTCGGCCCGTCAGGCCGGGATCACCCAGGAGATCAGTGAGATCGTCGGCGGCGCGAACGCGCTGGCCGCGTCGGGAAGTGAAGTGTGATGACTGCCCCAGTAGAGACCAAGACGGCCACGGGTCGCGTGGTCCGGGTCATCGGCCCGGTCGTCGACGCCGAGTTCCCGCGCGACGCCATGCCGGACCTGTTCAACGCCCTGCACGTCGACGTGACGCTGTCCGGCGGCGAGAAGACGCTGACCCTCGAGGTCGCCCAGCACCTGGGTGACAACGTGGTCCGCGCCATCTCGATGCAGCCGACCGACGGCCTGGTCCGTGGCACCGAGGTCCGCGACACCGGTGCGCCGATCAGCGTTCCGGTGGGCGACGCGGTCAAGGGCCACGTGTTCAACGCGATCGGCGAGTGCCTCAACCTCACCGAGGGCGAGACGATCAACGCGGACGACCACTGGCAGATCCACCGCAAGGCCCCGGCCTTCGCGGACCTGGAGCCGAAGACCGAGATGCTGGAGACCGGCATCAAGGTCATCGACCTGCTCGCCCCGTACGTCAAGGGCGGCAAGATCGGCCTGTTCGGTGGCGCGGGCGTGGGTAAGACGGTGCTCATCCAGGAGATGATCACCCGCGTGGCCCGGAACTTCGGTGGTACCTCCGTCTTCGCCGGCGTGGGTGAGCGGACCCGTGAGGGCAACGACCTCATCGCCGAGATGACCGAGTCCGGCGTCATCGACAAGACCGCGCTGGTCTACGGCCAGATGGACGAGCCGCCGGGCACCCGGCTGCGGGTCGCGCTGTCCGCGCTGACCATGGCGGAGTACTTCCGCGACGTGAAGAAGCAGGAGGTGCTGCTCTTCATCGACAACATCTTCCGCTTCACCCAGGCCGGTTCCGAGGTCTCCACCCTGCTCGGCCGCATGCCGAGCGCCGTGGGTTACCAGCCGACCCTGGCCGACGAGATGGGCGAGCTCCAGGAGCGGATCACCTCCGTCCGGGGCCAGGCCATCACCTCGATGCAGGCGATCTACGTGCCCGCCGACGACTACACCGACCCGGCGCCGGCCACCACGTTCGCCCACCTGGACGCGACCACCAACCTGGAGCGGTCGATCTCCGACAAGGGCATCTACCCGGCCGTGGACCCGCTGGCGTCCTCGTCCCGGATCCTCGCCCCGGAGTTCGTCGGCGCGGAGCACTTCCAGGTCGCGACCGAGGTGAAGCGGATCCTGCAGCGCTACAAGGACCTGCAGGACATCATCGCCATCCTCGGTATCGAGGAGCTCTCCGAGGAGGACAAGCTCACCGTCGGCCGGGCCCGCCGGATCGAGCGGTTCCTCTCGCAGAACACCTACGCCGCCGAGCAGTTCACCGGCGTGCCGGGCTCGACGGTCCCGATCACCGAGACCATCGACGCGTTCCGCCGGATCAGCGAGGGTGAGTTCGACCACTTCCCCGAGCAGGCGTTCTTCATGTGCGGTGGTCTCGAGGACCTCGAGAAGAAGGCGAAGGAGCTGATGGAGGGCTGAGGCTCTCGTCACATCCACGGAGGCCGTCCCGACGAATGTCGGGGCGGCCTCTGCCTGTTCAGGGGCCCCTGTTACCAGATGTTCGTTTTCCTGGCAAGCGGTTCCGCCCACCGCGCGGTACCGTTTCGTGACGCGACGTTCACCTCCGGGACGTCCTCCTCCGCAACCAAACCGGACCCCGCGCCCGTCTACCAGTCGTGGGCGTGACGATTGGAGATGCTCGTGGGTAAGGCCGGTACGGACCGCGGCCGCAAACCGTCCATCTGGCGGGGCGTCCCCCGGTGGGCCAGGGTGTGCACGATCTTCGGCGTCGTGCTGATGGTGCTCAGCGGCAGCGTGCTGGTCGGCTACCAGGCCCTGATGAGCCGGTACGAGGGCGCCGTCGGCAAGGCCGACCTCTTCGGCGACCGGGCGGCCGGCGCCAGCGAGAAGAAGAGCGACATCAAGGGCCCACTGAACATCCTGCTGGTCGGCATCGACCCCCGCAAGCCGGAGACCCCGCCGCTGGCCGACTCGATCATGATCCTGCACGTGCCGGCGGGTATGGACCGCGGTTACCTCTTCTCCCTCCCCCGGGACCTGCGGGTGGACATCCCCGCGTTCCCCAAGGCCAACTTCCGGGGCGGCACCGACAAGCTCAACGCCGCGATGTCGTACGGCAGCCGGGTGGCCGGGCAGAACCCGGACGCCGCGCGCGGCTTCGAACTGCTCGCCAAGACCGTGCAACAGGTGACCGGCATCAAGCGGTTCGACGCGGGCGCGATCATCAACTTCACCGGCTTCAAGAACATCGTCGACGCGATGGGTGGCGTCGACATGTACATCGAGCGGGACGTGAAGTCGGAGCACCGCAAGCCCGACGGCACCATGCGCCAGCTGAAGCCGGGCGGCGGGGGCTACCTCGGGCCGCAGGCCGAGTACAAGAAGGGCGATGCCCACCTCAGCGGCTGGCAGGCGCTGGACTACGTCCGCCAGCGGTACCCGAAGAACGGCGTGCCGGACGCCGACTACGGCCGGCAGCGGCACCAGCAGCAGTTCGTCAAGGCGATGGTGAACCAGGCGTTCAGCGCCGACGTGGTGACCAACCCGATCAAGCTCGACCGGGTGCTCCGCGCCGCCGGGCAATCGCTGATCTTCAACGGTCGGGGGCACAGCGTGGTCGACTTCGCCCTGGCCCTGAAGGACATCCGCGCCAACTCGATCGAGACGATCAAGCTGCCGGGCGGGCCGGTCACCATCGACGGGGCGTACAAGGGGGAGAAGCTGCAGGCGGTGGCGGAGGACTTCTTCGCGGCGATCCGCACCGAGCAGATCGACGCCTTCATGCTGGAGCACCCCGACTTCAAGCAGGAGAACAGCTAGTCTGACCGCCAGCGGGCCCCGGCGCGCGGCGCCGGGGCCCGCTGGTGTGATCGTGGCGCAGCTCTCGCCACCCGCGTTGGGGCACGCCGAGAGCCGCGACTAGACTTTCGGCAATCCGCCGCCGCAGCAAGGAGACAGCGTGGCACAGCAGCTTCACGTCGAGCTCGTAGCCGTCGAGGAGAAGGTCTGGTCCGGCGAGGCCGAGATGGTCGTCGCCCGGACGACCGAGGGTGAGCTGGGTGTGCTGCCGGGGCACGCGCCCCTGCTCGGCCAGCTCGCAGAGCCCAGCCAGGTACGCATCAAGCAGGCCGGCGGCCAGCAGCTCGCGTACGACATCGCCGGCGGCTTCCTGTCGGTGACCGGTGAGGGTGTCACCGTCCTCGCCGAGAGCGCGACCCCCGCCACCCCGGCGCGCTGAGCCGACCCGCCGATGGAGATCGTGGAAGGGATCGGAATCGGCGTCGCGGTCGTCTTCGCCGCGCTTCTGATCCTCTTCATCCGGCGGGCGCTTTTCACCCGCAGCGGAGGCATCATCCGGCTCAGTGTCCGGGTCTCCACGATCCTCGACGGTCGAGGCTGGTCTCCCGGCTTCGGCCGCTTCGTCGGCGACGAACTCCGCTGGTACCGCATGTTCAGCTTCGCGCTGCGCCCCAAGCGGGTGCTCTCCCGCAAAGGACTCGCCGTGGAGCGCCGCCGGCTGCCCGAGGGGCAGGAGCGGCTCTCCATGCCGACCGACTGGGTGATTCTCCGCTGTACCAGCAACCACGCTCCGGTCGAGATCGCCATGGCGCGATCCACGGTCACCGGCTTCCTCTCCTGGCTCGAGGCCGCCCCACCCGGGGCGGCCTCGCCGCGTCTGGCCTCCCAGGACTGGCCCGCCGCCTGATCCCCCGGACTCTGCCACGGGACGGATCCCCCGGGCTCCGCCACGGACGGTCCGGTGCCGCCGCGTCAACTCCGGCCACGCGCCCACGCCTTGCCATGCGCCCACGCCTTGCCGGCGGGCGAGCTCGGCCGCCCGGTGAGCGACTGACCGACCCCGGACCGCGGCAGGTCGGGGTGCCGCGAGCCGGTCTGGGCGGGTGATCGACTCGGGTTGCGGCGTGTCGGGGTGTCGGCCGCCCAGGATGCAGCGGTGTGCCGCATGTCGAGTGGATCAAGTCCTCGGGCCGAGGGCCTGCTGGTGGTGCTGCGGGCGGCTGGCCGGGGGTGGCGCGTTCGGGCCCGCTCCCTGCGGCGGGCCTGCTCCCTGCGGCGGTTGGCGCGGGTTACGGCGGGTCGGGCGTCCCGGGCCGACCTGGCCGGGTGATCGACTCAGGTTGCGGGGTGTCGCGGGCCGACCTGAGCGGGTGATCGACCCCGGGTTGCGGCAGGGTCGTGTGTCGTGGGCGGGCCTGGGTCGGTGATCGGCCCGGGTTGCGTCATGTCGGGGTGTCGCGGGCGGGCCCCGGGCGGATGATCGACTTGGGTTGCGGCAGGTTGGGGTGTCGCGCGTGCCGGATGCTGCGGTGTGCCGCATGTCGCGTCGATCTGGCTGGGCGGCACCCTGCCGGGGTGCGGCGGGCCGGGGTGGGAGCGCCTCAGTCGGTGAGGCGTTGTCGAGGCGGCCGGGCGGCGGGTGGTTTGTCCGGTCCCGGGCTGGGTTGGGTACGCCGGGTGCGGCGGTGTGCTTGTCGCCGCAGCCCGGTGTCGTTCGATGGTGACCGACTGACCGGCCTACGGGGGCGGGCGTGCGGGGCCTCCTGGGGGGAATGTCCCGTTCC
>NZ_JBJZOG010000093.1:0-25642 GCF_047200535.1 Micromonospora mangrovicola
TTGGCGGCAGAATCGGATGTGCGCTGTGTTCTCGCAGTCCGCTCAGCAGTCGAACACCGACCAGCAGATGTCGTTCCGCAACCGCTGGTCGTCGAGCACAAGCTCGCGAATCGGCTCCGGGAGTCGGTCACGCTGCCATCGGCACTCAAGCCGCCCTGCGGCATCGCTCTCGCCTTCCGGCGCGGCTGCCCGTGCGGCCTTGATCGCATAGGCGGCCGCGCCGAGTTCGTGCGCGGCGACGTGTGCGACGACCCCCGCCTGGCCAGCAGCGTACGCGGCATGCCGTGCTGCCCCACGCAGGTCTCTGGCCGCGCCCATTGCATGGCCGCCCGCCGCGCGAGCCTGCATCATCTTGACCTCACCACGCACCCAGGCGCGGGCGTGCTCGATCGCTTCCCGTGGCCGTGGGTCCTCAGGCTGAACCGACTCGAACAGGTGAAGGACGTGCTCCGCGCACGACGCCGCCCAGAGAGCGAGGAGATGATGATCCGAATCGGTGAGGGTCCCACCGCGACGAAGGGTGATGAAGCGAGGGTCCCGAGCCTTCGGGAGGATCATGGCCGAGCGCTCCTTCCAAGGGACGGGCCGACCGTAGGGTCGTCCGAGCACCGGAGCGGGCCCCGGGCGTCGTGCGCGCGGACCCGGGATCCCTTACCCATTCTGCACCCGGAAGGGGTCGAAGGTTCCGTGGTGGCGTTCCGGGCGGAAGGGTTGAGCGAAGCCGCGCCACGGGACCGCGACGGCGCGTCGGGATGTGCCGACAGGTCAGGGCCGGGTGGGCACGCGGTGCACGGACAGCTGGCCGGTGTCGCCGCCGCAAGCGAGCAAGGTGCCGTCGGCGGAAAAGGCGACGCGGTGGGTGCGGCCGGTGTGCGACGGTGCGAGCGGCACCGGTGCGGGCTCGCCGTCACGCAGGTGCAGGCTGGCGCCGAGACGGCCGCCGATGGCAAGGAGACTCCCGCAGGGGGAGTACTGCCAGCCGAAGCAGGTGCCGTAGCGGTCCGGGTGGTGCGGGTCGGGCACCGCCCAGGCGAGGGCGTCGCCGTCGACGGGCAGGGCGAACGGTCCCTCCGCAAAGCCGCCGGTGGCGAGAAGGAGCCGTTCGGTGGGGTCGAAGCCCAACTGGCTGATCCCGGTGCGGCCGGTGGTGCTGGTGAACGGGAACGGGAATCGGGTGCTTCGCAGTAGCCGGCCGGTGTCGACGTGCCACAGCTGCACGGTGGAGTCGTGCACGCCGTAGGCGAGCGCAAGCAGTCGCCCGGAGGACGACAGGGCCCCAGCGCGGCACTCGGGTTGGTCGGCGGTGCGCAGGACCAGCACGTCCTCGCCGGTGCTGGTGGCACGGACACGGACCTGGTCATCGACGTCGAACAGCAGCAGCCGCTGCCGGGCGGCGTCCTGGACCGGCCGAGCGCAGAAAGGGTTGAATCGAGCCGTGCTGAACTGCGCATAGCGGGCGAGAACGCGGGTGGTGCCGGTGCTGAGGTCGAGGTGGCGAGTCTCGCCGTTGAGCGCGTACACCAGGCCGGTGCCGTCTCCGTCGAACAGCACGGTGTGGATGAATGTCTGCTCCCCGCGGCCGGGTGTCTCGGTGTGCAGGAGTCGGCGCTGACCGGTCGCGACGTCGACGAGGTGCAGGTCAGCGCCGTAGGCGTCACGGTGCGGCGAGGCAACTGCGAGGGTATGGCCGTGGGGATGCAGGTCGAGGGTCTGTGGACCGTGGCGGTTCGGCGGGGCGCAGCGCAGGACGGGCTCACCGGGTGGGGTGCCGGCTGGGTCACGGACGAAGACGTAGCCTTCGCGCATGCGAGCGGCGGCCTCACGTGCGAGGGCGTCGCGGGCGGCCTGAGGGCTGGGGAAGTCGCGGGCACTGTGCCGACCTTTGGCGCTGCCTCGCCATGAGCGGCGTAGCAGGCGCGCGCCATCGACCGCGAGATGCAGGTGTCTGGGCGTGGGCGGGCCCGGCTGGGTGAGCAGCAACTCGTCGGACGACACGGGCGGACTGTAGCGGACCACCCTCATCACCACCGTGGCTCAGGCGTCGACGCCGAGTTTCTCTCGCAGGTAGCGACCGATTGAGGTGATCTCTTCTTGACTGAGAGCCCGGTTGTATGCGAGGACTGCGACGACGTCGAGGTTGGCGGAGCTGCTCGAGCCCGGCCAGGTGCCGATCCATACCGTCTGGGGCGCCGTGTTGAAGACGTACGGGCTTTCGGCGATCTTCTTGTCGCGGAGGTAGAGGGAGAACGTCTCACCATCCGTGCTCGCGGCCATCATGATCACGCCGATGTCCTGGACGCTGTGATCGGTGCTGAGGAGCTCGGACGGCGGGCACTCACCGTGTGTAACGGCTACCTCCAGCCCTCGGTCGTTGGCCGCGAAGAAGCTTCCGTTGGTAGTGGCAGGGTCCCCCCAGCCGGCGCCCCTGGTCCCGCCCCTGCAGTAATAGCTGGAACGCCCGGACCACCGGCCCGCCACGACTATCGTCCGGGGCGAGTTGGTTGCGGGGAAGCCGTCGGCCGGACCCACCATGGAGGACCCCGGGAGTCGGATGAGGTCGTGCCCGGCGTGTCCGTCGGGAACCCGCACCGGCGTGTCTCCCTCCGGTGCTGGTTTCAGCACGACCGTACCCGTGACGTCCGACCAGGACGCCACCTGGTTCGCCTCGCTGATCGTGACGCCGTGGTCAGCGACGAAGGCCGCGACAAGCCCGGATCGCGGAACACCGGAGAGCAGATTTTCGGTAGCGAGCTGCGGCGCGACGGCGACGCCGAGTGCGGCGGTCGCTACCGCGGTCGTGGCTGCCACCCCGGCCGTCGCCGCGGTCGACAGTGCGATGCCGGCCGGCGTCTGGGAGACCACGGCGGTCGACACGGGCGCGGCGACGGGCCCGATCAAGCGGACGGCTCGAGCACCGTGGGCGACGGCGCCTGCCGTCATGGTGGCGACCTTGCTGGTCCAGGAGGCCAAGGACTGCGCCCAGCCCCACCGCTCGTTCACCCGTTCGAGGCCCGCCTCCCGTGCCTCGTTGAGCTGACGGATGCGGTCGAGCCGGCGCGCCGGGGCGTCGACAGCCACCACCTCGGTGCCGAAGACGACGTCATGAAGGCACCGCCTCCGGGGAGAGGCGAAGAGAGTCAGAACACCCACACCGATGACGTCGATGACGGCGTAGCCCAAGGAGTGCCGCGCGATGGCGCCGGCCAGGGAGCGCGGCGTCATCGTCAAGGTGGTCCCGTCGCGGCGGCGTTCGACCAACCCCGTGAACGCTTTACCGAACGTCTGGCCGCTGGTCAACCACGTCAGCATCCCCGTGAACAGCCCGTGCGCAGCCACCAACGCGGCGATCAGGGTGATCAGTATGCCCGGTGTCAGGGTCAGATCCACGAACCGACGCGTTGTGAGCAGCGCGGCAATCGGGATGGCGATCCAGACACCGTCCAGCACGAACGCCAGCAGTCGCGAGCCGTGCGGGGCAAGACGCACCGGATCCGGCGGTGCCGGCCCTTCTGGGGACCCGTCATTCGGCTGGACTCTCGCGGCCGGTTGACGGGACGGCACGCGTCTGTAGCCGCCGACCGCCGCGCAGACGAACTCCTGCGCGGTGCGGACTTCGCGTGCGGGGTCGACCAGCTCGGGGATCGTCCAACCCAGCGCATCGTCGAACCATGCAATCAGGTGACCGTTGGCGTACACGGCGTACTCCACCCGGCCGTAACGGCTGGCGAGCTCGTACGTGTCGCCCGCCTCGCCCGCCAGGCCGTGACCGAACTGGGCGTCAGGCGGACCCGCGGTGATCGGGCCACCAGAGATCGGCAGCCTACGAACGATGTCTGCCGCATCATCAGCCATCGAACGGACCTCCTGCCGAGACTGCGGTCGACACTGCGGCACGATCGGCGTGAAGGGCGAGCCTGCCCGCGCCACGTGCGCCGGTTCGACGCGGACGACCTGTCGTCCGCTCTGGATGGTGGATCCGGGCTCTGAACTGCTCGTATTCCGCAATTGTGTAGGTGGCCGCCGCCTCAGTCCAGTCCGTTCCACGGCCTTGTCGCAACGACGACGTCGTCACCGCCCCAGGCGACGACGAAAGCGACGCAGCGCCCGACTTCTCACCGCGTGCGGTTCGTGTGCAGTGCGTAGGAGGTCGAGGGGCGGCCGAGGAGCGATCAGGTGCCGAGCGGTGTTCTCGCAGAGTTGATCGCCCAAAGGAGCCGGTAACGGCGGCGAACCTGCCAGTACTGATCGCAGATTGAGCCCGTCAACGGCGTGTGGCAGGCTCGTGCCCCTTGGTCGATGATTTCGCGGAAGAATACCTGCACGACCATCTGCGGGAAATTCGTGAGGTGATGCTCTGGAAGCTCGACGGGCTATCCGAGTACGACATTCGCGGCCCCCTGACCTCGACCGGGAAGCGTCGGGGTCGGTCAGTCGTGGTCACGTCCGGCTCGAGCGTGTGCCCGTCCGCATCGAGCGGGACGGCTCACGCTCGCCGCGGCGGCTGAGTGTGCGACGGCCGTCGAAGAGGTTCAAGAGGATAAGCTCCAGGTTTGGTCAGAGGGGAGCGGTCGAGGATGAGAGTCTGCGTCGTTGGCACCGGATATGTCGGCCTGACCACGGGTGCCAGCCTGGCATTCCTCGGGCACAAGGTGACCTGCCTGGACATCGACGAGGCCAAGGTGGAGTTGCTGCGCCGAGGCGCTTCGCCCATCTTCGAGCCGTACCTTGACGAACTGCTCGCGGCGGCGGCTCCGAATCTGACCTTCACCTCGAGCTACGCCGATGCTGTTCCCGGCGCCGAGGTCGTCTTCGTCGCGGTGCAGACGCCGCAGATGGCCGGTGGGGGGCCGGACCTGCGCTACCTGCGATCGGCCGCCGAGAGCGTCGGGCAGCACATCGGCGACGGGTTCACCGTCGTGGTCAACAAGTCGACCGTGCCGATCGGCAGTGGCAACTGGGTGGACCTGATTCTGCGCGAGTCGTTCGAGCGCGCGCACGGGCGCCGGTTCGACGGCGAGTTCACGGTGGCGTCCAACCCGGAGTTTCTGCGGGAGGGCTCGGCCATCCATGACACGCTCTATCCGGATCGGATCGTGATCGGCTCGGACAACGAGCGCGGCCTCGCCGTGCTCAACCGGCTCTACCGGCCGATTCTCGACCAGTCGTTCACGGCGCCGTCGTTCGCTGGGCGCCCGGCGGAGATCGGTGCTGTGCCGCTGGTCTCCACCGACCTGGCCTCGGCTGAGCTGATCAAGTATGCGGCCAACGCGTTCCTGGCGCTGAAGATCAGTTTTATCAACGAGATCGGGCACCTGGCCGAGCGGGTCGGCGCGGACATCGTGGAGGTGGCTCGCGGCACCGGCCTCGACGCCCGCATCGGGCGGCAGTTCCTGCAGCCCGGCGTCGGCTGGGGTGGCTCATGCTTCGGCAAGGACACCGCCGCCCTGATCTCGACCGCCGCCGAGTACAACCACGACATGCCGATCGTGAAGGCGACGCGCGAGGTGAACCGGCGCCAGCGCGACGCCGTGGTGGAGCGGCTGCTCGCCGAGCTGCGCATACTCAAGGGTCGCAAGGTGGGGCTGCTCGGTCTCGCGTTCAAGCCGCAGACCGACGACCTGCGCGACGCGCCCGCGATCGACATCGCTCAGCGTCTTGTCGAACGCGGTGCCCGGGTGAAGCTGCATGACCCGGTCGCAACGACCCGCTTTCGCCGTGAGCAGCCGGAGCTCGCCGAGTTCCTGTGCGGGTCGGTCGAGGAAGTGTTCGACGACAGCGACGCGGTGGTGCTGGTGACCGAGTGGGACCAGTACAAGGAGCTCGATTGGGCGAAGCTTGTCGGCCTGATGCGTTCACCGCACCTGCTCGATGGCCGGCACGCGCTCGACGGCAAGCGGCTCACCGCGCTCGGCTACCGCTATCTGACCCTGGCTGGGAAATAGGTCGGGGTCGACTGCCGAGCAGCCTCGTCCCGGCACCCGCGCCACGCCCTCGGATCCGCCTGCTCTCCGTACGCTGACCCGATGGTCGCTTCGCCACCTGGCTCCCGTTCCGATCCGCTTGCCGGGCTGGACCTGGTCGACTGGGCGAAGTTCCGGCCACGCGATCGCGGCGATGCCGGACGCGACGCGACCGAGCTTCCCGGCCTGATCCGCGGCCTGGCCGCGGCGGAAGGTGAGGCGGCACACGAGTGGGGGGAGAAGCTGAGGGATGCCCTGATCCACGGCCACTCCGGTCTGTACTTCCGCACCGTCGAACCGGCCGCCCCGTTCCTGATCGAACTGTGTCGCTGCGAACGGCCCGAGGTGGCCGCCGAGGCGCTCAGCCTCCTACTGAGCTGTCTCGGCGACGGCCCCTTGCACCCCGAGCCGCTGCGCCCCGATGACCGGGAGCTCTCCGAATTCGCCATCCGGACCCGAGCCACCATCCACGCCGGCCGGGCGGCCTACTATCCCTGGCTGCGTTCGTCACACCTCGGGGCCAGGATCGGTGCCGTAGAACTGCTGGGCGTCCTCGAGCCCGACGCGCCGGAGCTCCAGCGAGAGCTCGCCCGGTTGGCAGCGTCCGACGGGAACCACTGGATCCAGCAGGCGATCCGGGAGATCCGACTCGGCCTCTAGTCCCACAGCATCAGCAGCGGTGCCATCAGGGTGTCCCGATCAGCTCGGCGACCTGTCCCGGGTGGGTGGCGCGCGGGGTCCGGCCACGGTAGGTGGAGGCCCAGGCGGCGTGGATTCCCCACGCTCCGGCTGCGGCGGCGCACTCCATGTCGGTCAGGGCGTCGCCGACGTAGGCGGCCTCGGAGGGCCGGAGACCGAGCCGCCGGCAGGCACGGACCAGGCCCTCGGCCGCCGGCTTCGGCTCGCGGACCTCGTCACCGCAGACCACGATCGGAAAGTACGCGGCCAGTCGGGTGGTGGCGAGCGCGCCGGTCGCCGCCCGCCGGGTCGCGCTGGTGTACAGCGCGAGCCGGTAGCCGTGGTCGCGCAGGGTGTCGAGCATGTCGTACACGCCGGGAAACGGGCGGGCGGCGGCGACCGCCGCGGCGGCCCGCCGGTGGTAGTGGTCGAGGTCCTCCGGTGTGGCGGGCCGGTTGAGGAAGTGCGTGAGTACCGCTGCCGTGGGGCCGATGTGCCAGGCGGCGACGACGTCGGACGGGCTGAG
The DNA here is from genome assembly GCF_047200535.1 of Micromonospora mangrovicola. Taxonomy (NCBI): domain Bacteria; kingdom Bacillati; phylum Actinomycetota; class Actinomycetes; order Micromonosporales; family Micromonosporaceae; genus Micromonospora; species Micromonospora mangrovicola. The sequence goes on from NZ_JBJZOG010000093.1 coordinate 7,165, forward strand.
CACGGGTCCGCCCAGAGCCCGGACGGTGTCCACGTAGGCCTGTGGCACCGACCGCATCGTGTCGACCAGGGTGCCGTCGAGGTCGAACACCACGGCGGCCACCGGTCTGACCGCGGTGACGGCGGTCGTCACGGCAGCCCGGGGGCGCGGGGCGTGCTCGGCGGCGGGCGGGCGGGCAGGGTGCATCGGTCAACCTCCTGACCGGCGGCGGTGCGGAAGGTCAACGGCCTCGCCCCGGCTCGCCGACCCGAACTTTCACCCTGCGCGGCCGACCGGCGCGAAGAACAGGGCCAATCCGCGACGGGTGGATGGACCGCGGGTCGACGGGTGGCCTTGGCTGACCGGAGCGCTGCGAACTCACGGGAGACCCACCGGGGTCAACGCGCGGCAGTCGTCCCGACCCTCGGCGGTGCCTGGCCGGCCCGTGCCGATTCGCCGGTCGCGACCCGCGACGGCAGGAGCCGCGCGGCCACCAGCGTGGTGATCGCGAGTACGGCGATGACCAGCCACACCGTCACGGTGAGGGACAACTGCTGTCCGGCCACGCTGCGTGGCCCCTCGCGCGAGCGGCGGGCCGGCCGCTCAGCGGCTGCGCGGGTCTTCGCCGGTCCGGATATCGGTGGGGTGGGGTCCGTCGAGCCGCTAGCGTCGCACGAATGCCGGTACGCCCTCGACCCGAAGACCCCGCCGACTCGCTGTTGCTCGACGACGACGGCACGGCGCTGGCCCGGATGCGCCTGCGCGACGACGCGGGGACCCCGGTCGCGGCCGAGGTGCGGCCCCTGCCCGGGGCGGCCCGGAGCCGGGTCGCCGCGCAGGCGCGCCGTGACCTCGCCGGGTACCGGCTGGAGACCTCCGACGAGGCGGTGGCGGACGCGCTGCTGGCCGGCGGTCTCCGCCTGCACCGTGCCGCGACCGACCTGCGGCACGTACTGGCCGACGTGCCGGAGCCGGAGGCGTTGCCGGCCGGGTGGTCGCTGGGCGACCCGGGCTGGGACGAGGACCTGGCCGAGGGGCTGGCGGCGGCGTACGGACCCGGTCATCCGGACGGGCCGTGGCAGGCCGGCGACACCGAGCAGGTACGGGCGATGTTCGAGGCCGGGAAACCGGTGCCGCCGCTGCTGCCCGCCTCGGCCCGACTGGTGGACCGCGCCGGGCGCAGCGCCGGTCACGTCCTGTGCGCCGGCCCGGTGCCGTGGACCGACGACGTCTGCGCGTGGGTGCTCAACCTGGCGGTGGCACCTCGCGCCCAGGGCCGCGGTTTCGGTCGGGCGCTGCTCACGCACGCGCTGCGGGGCGCGCGGGAGGCGGGGCTGCCGGCGGTCGGCCTGTCGGTGGCCGACGGCAACCCGGCCCGCCGGATGTACGACGCGGCCGGGTTCCGCCCGTACACCCGGGTGCTGTCGGTGCTGCTGCCGCTGGCCGCCGACCCGCTGCCGGACCAGCGGCCCGCCGGTGTCCCCGCCGCCCGGAGGCCGTGAGGCTGCGTCACCCGGCCCGGGCGGTCGTCCTGACGAGGAGGATCACGTCCTGCTCCACGCCGTGACCGACGACGAACCCGGCCGCCGAGCAGGTCACCGGTGCTTGCTGCCGGCGGCCATCTTTGTGGCGATTGGGGTATACGGCTTCTTGCCGCTGATTAGGCTGCCGCTGCTCGGGCCACGCCGACACCAGGAGCCGATCGATGTCGCATCCGCCCGGGCAAGGTGGAAGACACCCACACCTCGGCTGAACGTCCCATGCGGCGTCGACCGCTTCGCGCGGGCGCGAGCCGCTCCCTCCTCGGCGGTCCCGCCCCGGCCTGATCCACTCAGTGGGCCGCGCGGCGTCGGGCGGCGTGCAGCATCCGGGTGACCAGGAGGCGGTGCCCGCCGGAGCCGATCACCACCAGGCGGTAGAGCCGGCCGGGCACTCCGGGGAACGCGGCGTACGTGCGGGCGCTGAGCCGGGTGCCGCCGGGCCCCGGCGTGAGGGTGAACACCAGCGCGTACCGGGAGAACCGGTGCCGGCCCTTCAGCCGGACCAGGCGTCCGGGCACCGACTCGGTCACCGCGAAACCGGGCACGGTCGCTCCCGGGTCGAAGAGCCGGCCGGTGGCGCGCCGCGGCACGGCGGCGAGCAGGTGCGCCAGGGCGGAGCCGCTTCGGCCCCGGGCGCCCGGCACCTGGCCAGCCAGGGCGCGCCACACGTCGGCGGCGGGGGCCGGCACGAGGACCTCGTGTTCGTCGACGAACGGCAGCCCGTCCGGGCCTGATCCGGTCATGGCGTCGTCTCCTCCGCTCGCTGGTGGCGGTGCCTTCAGATTGCAGCGAGGCCGCCGGGCCCAGGATCCCCCGCGGCAGGGAGTTCCTCCCGCTCGCGGGGGAGGGGCCGTCCCGGCGCCGCCGCGGTGGCGGCCGCGCGGTCGCCTGTCAGGTGAGCACCGCGACGGCCACGAAGATGACCGGCACCGACGCCAGGGTGGTTACGAAGATCGCGTCCCGGGCGAGCAGCACGGCCCGCTGGTAGCGGTTCGCGTGCACGAAGATGTTCTGCGCCGTCGGCAGCGCCGACGTCACCACGACGGCCAGCAGGTCGGTGCCCCCCAACCCGAGGGCGTACGCCGCGACCAGGCCGGCCACCACGGGCTGCACGACCAGCTTCAGCGTGCTCACCCAGGCCAGCTCGCCGGGCGGTGGTCCGGCGCCGGGCAGCGGCCCCAGGCGCAGCGAGACGCCGTACGCGACCAGCATCGCGGGCACCGCGATCCCGCCGAGCAGCTCCAGCGGGTCGGCCACCGCCCGGGGCAGCTCGGTCCCGGTCAGCGACAGCACCACGCCGAGCAGCGAGCCCACGGTCAGCGGGGTGGTCAGCGGGCGGCGCAGCAGCGACCACCAGGAGAGCTTCGTCTCCCGCCCGGCGGAGTCGAGCACCGCCAGCGCGAGCGGTTGCAGGAACAGCAGTTGCAGCAGCAGCGTCGGGGCGACCAGGGCCGCGTCACCGAGGACGTACGCCGCGATCGGCAGCCCGAGGTTGCCGGCGTTGACGTAGGAGGAGCAGAGCATCCCGATCACCGTGTCGCCGACGTCGTGCCGGAACACCCGGCGGGCGGCGAGACCGTACAGCGTCGCCGCGACGAGCACGCCGCACGCGGTCGCGGCGAGGTTGCGCGACAGCGCGTGGTGCACGTCGGCGCCGGCGAGCACGGTCACCATCAGGGCCGGGCTGGCCACGAAGAACGCCAGCCGGGACAGCACCACCTGGGCGTGGGCGTCCAGGACGTGGAGGTGCGCGAGCAGGAAGCCGACCCCGATGACGACGCCGATCGTCGCGAAGCCCTCGACGACCGCACCCACGAGGGGAGACTCTGCCATGTCGAAGATCGAGCCCGTCGGGAGCACCCCGGTGGTCTCGACACGTCACTTCGCCGCGGGGCGCGGGGACGGCGGCTTCGCGTCGAGCGGCACGCCGGTGACGAACCGGGCGAGGGGCGGCCCGGCCGTCGCCGTGACCGTCCCGCCGGCGGCGTCGGGTGACCGACGGCGGGTCCCCGCTGCCGACCCGGCCTGCGGGCGGCCCGTCGGAGTTCACCGCTTCCGGTTGTCGAGCAGCTCGTTGAGGTGCAGCGCGGTGGTGATCAGGGCGAGGTGGCTGAACGCCTGGGGGAAGTTGCCGATCTGCTCCCCGGTCAGCGCGATCTCCTCCGCGTAGAGGCGCAGGTGGCTGCTGAAGGTGAACATCTTCTCGAAGGTGAGGCGGGCGTCGTCGAGCCGGCCGGCCCCGGCGAGGGCGGAGACGTACCAGAAGGTGCACATGTTGAAGGTGCCCTCGTCTCCCGGCAGCCCGTCGGGCGCGGTCGCGGGGTCGTACCGGTGGACCAGGCTGTCGGAGACCAGGTCGTCCTCGATGGCGTCCAGCGTGGACAGCCACAGCGGATCGGTGGGGGTGATGAAGTCGACCGCCGGCATGATGAGCAGCGCCGCGTCGAGGACGGGTTCCCCGAAGCTCTGCACGAAGGCGCGGCGGCCCAGGTGGTAGCCGCGCTCCATGATCTGGTTGTAGATCGTGTCGCGTTGCGTCACCCATCGGGTGATGTCCGCCGGCCGGCCGTGGCGGTTGGCCAGGCGGATCGCCCGGTCGAAGGCGACCCAGGACATCAGGCGGCCGTAGGTGTAGTTGCGGGGGTGGCTGCGGCTCTCCCAGATGCCCGCGTCGGGCTGGTCCCAGCTGTGGCAGAGCCAGTCGACCAGGCGGACGGTGCTGCGCCAGACCTGGTGCGACGGCCGGATGCCCTGCTGGTCGGCGAGGTGCATGGCGTACAGGGCCTCGCCGTGGATGTCCAGTTGCAGCTGGTCGGCCGCGCCGTTGCCGATCCGGACCGGTCCGGAGCCGCGGTAGCCCTCGAAGTGGTCGAGGACCTCCTCGTGCAGGTCGGACGAGCCGTCGACGCGGTACATGATCTTCAAGGGGGCGGCGTTGTCGCCGGCCTCGCGGACCCGCCCGTCGAGCCAGTCGACGTACCGGCTGGCCTCCTCCGTGAAGCCGAGGCCCAGCAGGGCGTGCACGGAGAAGGACGTGTCCCGGATCCAGGTGTAGCGGTAGTCCCAGTTGCGGGTGCCACCGATCTGCTCCGGCAGGGCCGCGGTCGGGGCGGCGATCATGGCGCCGGTCGGGGCGTACGTCATGAGCTTGAGGGTGATCGCGGACCGTTCCACCATCTCCCGCCAGCGTCCGCCGTAGCTGGAGCGCTCCAGCCAGCGCCGCCAGTAGTCGATGGTCCGCTCGAACACCGCCGACATCTCCTCGGTCGGGATGACGCGCGGGGGCCGGACGGAGGCGGTCTCCAGGACGACGCCGCCGGTCTCGCCCTCCTGCAGGGTGACCCGGCCGACGAGGTCGCGGCCGTCGTTGTCCACGTTGCGCTCGCGCAGCAGCCGCGGAACCGGGCGGACCGGATTGAGCGTCAGGCTCAGCGACGGGCTGCGGAACACGTAGCCGTCGGGGTGCACCTCCAGCTCGTGGCGGTCGCGGCCGTAGTTGAACCGGGGCCGGCACTCCAGCTTGAACCGCATGCTGCCCCGGATCATCCGCACCATCCGCACCAGGCGGTGCTGGTCGGTGGGTTGCTCGCCGGCGACCGGCATGTAGTCAATGATCTCGGCGACGCCGTCGGCGCTGATGAAGCGGGTGATCAGGATGGGCGTGTCGGGTTGGTAGAGCTGCTTGGTCACGTACCGGACGCCGTCCGGGGCGATCCGGAAGTACCCGCCCTTCGACCGGTCCAGCAGCGCGGCGAAGATGCTGGGCGAGTCGAAGCGCGGCGCGCAGAACCAGTCGATGGTGCCGTCGCAGGTCACGAGCGCGGCGGTCTGGAGGTCACCGATGAGCCCGTGGTCCTCGATGGCGGGGTACTTCTCCACGCCGGCCCTCCCCACCTCACCTGCCCATCATCGGACGGTAGACGCGGCGGGTGTGCGCGGGGCCGCTAACCGCGACGGTCACCCCGTCGGGGTAGCCGGCCGGCGGTCAGCAGGTCACCTCGATCACGTCGCCCGGCATCCGGCGCGGCGCGGGCGGCAGCTCGTCACCCGGCCCCCAGCCCACCCGGACCACCAGGTACGGCTCACCCACCCCGGCGAGCAGGTCGCGCATGATCCGGCGGGGCCAGGCCAGCTCGATGGTGTCGCTGATCGGCGCGCTGGCCAGTCCCTCGGCGGTGGCGGTGAGCAGCAGCGCCGACAGCGCCTCGCCGCCACGCAGCCAGGCCGCCGGGTCGTCCCGGTCACCGAAGAGGATCACGTAGACGGCCCCCCGGTCGAAGTCGGCGCCGGCGCTGAGCCCGGCCGCGCCGCCCGGCGCGTAGTCGCGCAGCGGCACCCGGCGGGGCGCGGGGCGTACGGCGGTGGCGACGGGCACCCCGTCGCCGCTGCCCGGCGGCCGGTTGGTCCACTGGCGCAGCTCGTCCCGGTAGGCCGGGTCGGCCAGCTCGGCGTCGGCGGCGCGGGCGGTGGAGACCGCCAGCATCGGCATCTGATCGGGCCGGACCGCGTGCAGGTACGAGTCCTCGGCCTCCACCGCGGCGCGCAGCCGGGACAGCGCGGCCTCCGGCACGGGACGGTCGCCGTACGCGCGCCGGTCGGTGCGGCGGCGGGGGATGGCGTCGACCAGGCGGCCGGCGGCGACGTCCAGGTCGACCGGGCCGGTGGTCCGCAGCCGGGCCAGCAGCGTCGGGTCGTCCGGGTCGGGGAACCGGTCGACGGTTACGCCCCAGCCGGCGGCGGTCAGCGACACCCGGGCGTGGTGCAGGGCGGCGCCGCAGCTCAGGGTCAGCAGCCGCCCGTCCGGGTCGGTGGTGCCTAGCTGCCGTTCCGGGTCGGCCCGCAGTTCCAGCGCCGCCGGGGTGACCCGCCAGCGCCAGGGCTGGGTGTTGAACACCGACGGGGCGTGCAGGGACTGCCGGGCTGCCGCCTCCAGCACCCGTACCGTGGGGGTCTGCTCTGTCCAGGTCGATGGCTGGATCATGGTGGCGCCTCCTCCGTCGTGCTCGTCCCCCCTCGACCCTGCCGGGCCGGTGCGGCGGCGGACAGGGCCGGAGGACCCGAGGCGTCGGGGCCGCTGGGCCCGGCGGCCGGGCGCCGGACCGGCGTTCGGGTGTCAGGAAGGGGTCCTTCCATTCCGCCCGGCGTTGACGTTCTTCACGCCGCTTCCGGCGGGCCGGGCGGCAGGGCGAGGGCCAGGGTGAGGGCGAGGACGGTGGCCGGGTCGTGCAGCCGGTCCCCGTACAGCTCGCGCAGCTTGCCCATCCGGTAGCGGACGGTCTGCGGGTGCACGTAGAGGTCGGCGGCCACGTCCTCGCGGCGGCCCTGGTGCAGCAGCCAGGACCGCAGGGTCTCGGCGAGGCGGTGGGCGGTGGCCGGGGGGAGCGCGGCGAGCGGGCGCAGCGCTTGGGCGCGCAGGTCGGCCAGCCCCTCCGGGTCCAGGCTGAGCAGCAGTTCGGCGAGGTGCTCCTCGGTGTCGACCGGCGCGGCGTCCGGCGCGCCGAGGCCGAGGGCGAGGGCCCGGGTGGCCCGCTGGTACGACGCGGCGACCCGGTGCCACGGCCGGGCCGGCCCGAGCACGGCCCGGTGGCCGTGCAGCAGCCGGGTGAGCTGCCGGCGCCGGCCGCCGTGCATGTCCGGCACCAGCAGGACGGCCAGTTCCTCGGCCGGGTCCATGCCGGGCAGGTCTTCGCCGCTCTCCAGGGTGTGCGGGCTGAGCAGGGCGAGCACCGCGCGCAGGTTCTGCCGGGGCAGCAGGACGACGGTCAGCGTCTGCGGCAGCGGCCAGTCCGCCCGCTCGGCGGCCCGGCGGAGGATCTCCTCCGGTTCCCCGGCGAGCAGTTGCTTGGTGAGGCGTTCCAGGTAGCGCTGGCGGACCCGACCGGCGCTGGCCAACTCGTCGGCGTGCCCGGCGACGCTGGCCGCGGAGAGCTCGTCGATGTAGGCGAACATCAGCTCGGCGAACTCGGCGACGGTCTCCGCGGCCAGCCCGCCACGCACGGTGGTGGAGGAGACCTCCCGCCAGGCCACCCGGGCCCCCACCCGGTATGCGGCCAGCAGCGCGTCCATGCTCCGCCCGGACCGGGCCTCTCCGCTGCCCAGCGCGTACGCGGCCTCCAGCGCGGGGGCGAGCGGGGTGCTCGGGTCGGCGGACTGCGCCCCCTCGATGAGCTGCAGAAACGTGCCCAGCGCGATGCGTACCGCGTTCTCGATCTTGTCCCGCATGGTGCCGGTGAGCGCGCCGGAGTAGTCGGGCACCTCGGCGGTGATCGCGCTGACCGTCCGCTCGGCCACCACGGGCAGCCGGTCGCGCAGCAGGGCCGCCATCTGCGCGTCGAGTTCGAGGCGGGCGGCGCGGTGGTTCGTCCCGAACTCGTCCGTCATCGTTGTTCTCCCCGAACAAAAACCTGCGGCTGATTCACCTTTGCCGGTCAAGATGTTATGCGGTTGCGCGACCACGCTGGTCATATGACCACAACTGTCCCGCACCGCCCGCGGAGGGTTGCCTTCCGGGACCGGCTGCTGCGGCTGGTCGGCACGGTGACCACCCCGGTGCTGCCCGAGGACTACCTCGACCTGATCGCGCCGCTACGCTCCGGCGTCGCGCTGCGCGGCCGGATCGTCGCGGTACGTCCCGAGACCCGGGACGCGGCGACGGTGGTGATCCAGCCCGGGCGCGGCTGGAACGGGCACCTCCCGGGGCAGTACGTGCGCCTCGGCGTGGACGTGGACGGGGTCCGGCAGTGGCGGGCGTACTCGGTCACCTCGGTGCCGGGCAGCGCGGACGGCCGGATCAGCGTCACGGTCAAGGCGATCCCGGACGGCAAGGTCAGCAACCACCTCGTCCGCCGGATCCGGCCCGGCACGATCGTCCAGCTCGACCAGGCGCAGGGCGACTTCACGCTGCCCGCGGCGACCCCCGCGCGGGTCCTCTTCCTCACCGCCGGCAGCGGCATCACCCCGGTCATGGGGATGCTCCGCGCCGGCCTGGCCGACCGGGCCGACGTGGTGCTGGTGCACTCCGCACCCACCCGGGACGACGTCATCTTCGGCGCGGAGCTGCGCGAACTCGCCGCGGCGGGCGCGCTGCGGCTGGTCGAGCGGCACACCGACACCGACGGGCTGCTCGGCGTGCACGAGCTGGACGACCTGGTGCCCGACCACACCGATCGGGAGACCTGGGCGTGCGGGCCGGTGGGCCTGCTCGACGCGGTGGAGGAGCACTGGACGTCGCGGGGTGTGCCGGACCGGCTGCACACCGAGCGGTTCCGGCCGACCGTGATCTCCCCGGGCGAGGGCGGCACGGTGACCTTCGCCCGCGCCGGGGTGACCGTCGAGTCCGATGGAGCCGCCCCGCTGCTCGACGTCGGCGAGGCCGCCGGGGTGCTCATGCCGTCCGGCTGCCGGATGGGTATCTGCTTCGGCTGCGTGGTTCCGCTGCGCCAGGGCGCGGTTCGGGACCTGCGAAACGGGGATCTCACCACCGCCGTCCCAGGGGACGGAGTGCTCATCCAGACCTGCGTGTCGGCGGCCGCCGGTACCTGCGACATCGAACTCTGACGGGAGCCACCGACGTGACCGTGATCCAGAAGAAGGCCGACAACCCGATCGCCCACCTCAGCGCCGCGGACATCGAGATCATCGGCAAGGAGCTGGACGCGATCCGGGACCGGGTGCTGGCCGACCGGGGTGAGCGGGACGCCCGCTACATCCGCAAGGTCATCAAGACCCAGCGGACGCTGGAGATCAGCAGCCGGGCGGTGCTGCTCTTCTCGCTGTTCCCACCGGCCTGGCTCCTCGGCACCGCCGGCCTCGCGGTCGCCAAGATCCTGGACAACATGGAGATCGGCCACAACGTCCTGCACGGGCAGTGGGACTGGATGCGCGACCCGAAGATCCACTCCACCACCTGGGACTGGGACCACGTCTCCCCGGCCGAGCAGTGGAAGCAGTCGCACAACGAGCTGCACCACCGGTTCACCAACGTGGTCGGCAAGGACAACGACCTCGGGTACGGCATCATGCGCGTCGACGAGGACCAGCCGTGGCGCCCGATGTACCTGGGCCAGCCGCTGTGGAACCTGATCAACGCCTGCTTCTTCGAGTACGGCATCGCCGCGTACGACCTGGGGCTGGGGGACCACCTGAAGGACGGCCGGCACAAGGACCCGGCGTTCCGGGCCCGGGCGAAGGCGGTCGGCCGCAAGATCCGCCGCCAGGTGCTCAAGGACTACGTGGTGCACCCGCTGCTGTCCGGCCCGTCCTTCCTCACCACCCTGGCCGCCACCTTCACCGCGAACCTGATCCGCAACGTGTGGAGCCACTCGGTGATCATGTGTGGGCACTTCCCGAGCGGGGTGGAGACCTTCGAGAAGAGCTCCATCGAGGGCGAGACCAAGGGCGAGTGGTACCTGCGCCAGATGCTCGGCTCGGCCAACATCAGCGGCAGCCGGCTGCTGCACATCATGACCGGCAACCTGTCGTACCAGATCGAGCACCACCTCTTCCCCGACCTGCCGAGCAACCGCTACCAGGAGATCGCCCCGCAGGTCCGCGCGCTGTTCGACCGGTACGGGCTGAAGTACACCACCGGCCCGCTGCCCAAGCAGGTCGCCTCCGCCTGGTGGAAGGTGATCCGGCTGTCCCTGCCGAACCGGCGGAGCAAGGCCCCGGAGCCGCTGGCCCCCGCGCCCCTGGTCTCCACCACCACGGCCTGATCCGACATCCTTCGAGACCGGGCCGCCGCCGGCGAAAATCCGCTGGGCGGCGCGCCCGGTCCGGGCTACCGTCGAGGCATGCAGATCAGGCGCCACACCGTCGCGGCCGCGCGAGCTTCCCGCTCGCCGGTTGCCGCCGCCTGACGACTTTCACCCCGCCGGCGACCGGAAACGGTCCGCCGGCGTTTCCGTGTCACGCCACCGCCCGCCGCGGCGGACCCTTTCCGGTCGCACCGACCCGGAAAGGCCCACGCCATGACACCCGACGAGATCGTCCGCACCTTCCTCGACCACTACCAACGGCTCGATCATCGGGACGCGCCAGAGAGTTCGCTGATCCCGCCGCCCGGGGACCCCGTGCTGTTCACCACCTCCGGCATGCACCCGCTCACCCCGTACCTGCTGGGCCGCCCGCACCCCGGCGGGCGGCGCCTGGTGAACGTGCAGCGTTGCCTGCGCACCACCGACCTGGACGAGGTCGGCGACCGCACCCACCTGACCGTCTTCGACATGCTCGGCTCGTGGTCACTCGGCGACTACGACATCGCGACCAGCCTCCGCTGGGGCCACGAACTGCTCACCGAGGGCTTCGGCATCGACCCCGGCCGGCTGCACGCCACCGTCTTCGGCGGCGACGAACAGGTCGGACCGGACGAGACCGCGTGGCGGACCTGGACGGAGCTGGGCGTCCCGGTGGAGGCGAACGGCGCGGACAACTGGTGGTCCAACGGGCCCACCGGCCCGTGCGGGCCCGACTCGGAGATCTTCGTGTGGACCGGGGACGATCCGCCCACCGGCACGCCCGGCACCGACGACCGGTGGATGGAGGTCTGGAACCACGTCCAGATGCGCCACCACCGGCACGACGACGGCCGGCTCACCCCGCTGCCGCTGTTCAGCATCGACACCGGGATGGGCCTGGAACGCCTGGAGATGGTGCTGACCGGCGGCCGCTCCGTCTACCAGGGGGCGGGGCAGCGCCCGTGGGTGGAGGCGGTCCGGGACCGGTGGGGCCTCGGCGGGACGGAGCTGCGGGTCGTCGCCGACCACCTCCGCTCCGCGGTGGTCGTCCTCGGCGACGGGGTACGGCCCGGAAACACCGGCCGGGGGTACGTGCTGCGCCGGCTGATCCGGCGGGCGCTGACCGTGCTGTGGCGCGACGACCCGACGCGGAGCCTGACCGAGCTGCCCGACGACCCGTTCCGCGACGCCGGGCGGCGGTTCCGGCAGGAGTTCGACGTGCCGCCGCTGCGCGGGGTGCTCGCCGAGGAGGAGCGGCGCTTCCGGGGGCTGCTGCGCCGGGGCCGCCCGCTGGTCGACCGGGTGCGGGCGCGCGGGCCGCTGACCGAGCGGGACTACCACTGGCTGCACGACACCCACGGGCTGCCCCGCGACCTGGTCGACGGCCTGTTGGACGAGGCCGGCTGACCGGCGCCGGTCGGGCGATGCGGTGGCAGCGGCGGTGGCCCGGTGTCAGACTCGGCAGCGGGGACCGCCGCAGCGAGGGACGTGGACGCATGGGGTACGAGGTCAGGCCGGACGAGGAGACGCTGACGCTCCTCGGCGCCCGGGTCACCGTCGTGGACGCCGCCGCGCTGCTCACCGCCGCCGAAGCCGGCCCGGTCGACCTGCTGACCGGCACCGGCTTCCCGGCCCCGGTCCGCGAGGTCCGCAGCACGGTCCGCGCCCACGACGGCGTGCACCGCTTCGAGGCGTACCTGCGGGTCGACGGGCCGGGCCCGACCGTCGGCCTGCTCGCCCTCGGCCTGGCCGGCCCGGTCGGGCTGCTGCTCGCCCAGCGGCTCGCCGCGCGTAGCGGGGAAGGGCTGGCCACCGGCGTCGGCCGGATGGCGGCCGAGGCGGGCCGCCGGCTCGGGCTGGTCCCGGCCGGCACCGCGCTGGCCGAGCCGCCCCGCGACCGCGCCGGCCAGGACGTGCTGCGCACCGCCGAGGAGTTGGGGCTGCGCCCGGCGGTCAGCCAGGACGGCGGCGCGCTGACCGTCCGCGCGGCCGTGCCCAGCGCCGAGGTGACCCCGGCGCACCTGCGCGCCGTGGTCGGGCTGGTGCTCCAGGCCGTCCGCGAGCTGGCCGGCGACAACCCGGAACCGACGGTGCTGCGCGATCGCGCGTACACGGTGGGCCGGCGGGTGGCCGCCGCGGCGCCGGCCCGCAGCGCAGCGGTGACCCTCGACCAGGTCGGCGGCCTCGCCGACGTGGTCGCCCGGTTCCGTGAGGTCGCGGTGTCGTTCCGGCACCCGCAGGTGATGGCCCGCTGGGGTGCGCGCCGGCCGCAGGGCATCCTGCTGTACGGCCCGCCCGGCACGGGCAAGACCATGCTCGCCCGGGCCCTCGCGAACGAGATCGGCGCGGACTTCGTGGAGATCCGGACCCCGGAGATCCTCGACAAGTACCTCGGCGGCTCCGAGCGCAACATCAAGCGGATCTTCCGGGAGGCGCGCGGCTACCGCCGGCCCACCGTGATGCTCTTCGACGAGTTCGACAGCATCATCAGCTACGCGGGGGCGGGCGGGGACGCCGCCAGCCAGGCGGTCAACGCGGTGGCCGGCATCTTCAAGCAGGAGATGAACACCCTGTTCGAGGAGAACCCGGAGGTCATCGTGGTGGCCACCACGAACTTCCCGCAGCGGGTGGACGCATCGCTGATCCGTTCCGGCCGCTTCGACCTCAAGATCGCCATCCCGGCGCCGGACGAGACCGGCCGCGCCGAGATCATCACCAAGATGATCCGCGAGCTGATCGACCGGCACGAGCGGCCCGGCTTCCGGATGTTCGCCGCCGACGTCGATCCGGTGGCGCTGGCCGTGGACACCCCCGGCCTCACCGGCGCCGACCTGCGCGAGGTGCTGCGCCGGGTACAACTGGCCAAGGCGATGCGGGAGGCGACGGTGGGTGCGCCGGCCGCCCCGATCAGCCAGGATGATCTGCGGGAGGCCGTCGCGGGGCTGCGCCGCGGCTGACGACGGCCGACGAAAGGAGAACCGTGTCGTCGTCGTCCACCCTGCTGTCCCGTCGTGATCTGGCGTTCCTGCTCCACGACTGGCTGGACGTGACCCGGCTGACCGAGCGGCCCCGCTACGCGGAGCACTCGCGGGACACCTTCGACGCGGTGCTGGACCTGTGCGCCCAGGTCGCCGCCGAGCACTTCGCCACGCACAACAAGGCCGCCGACGCCGCCGAACCCACCCTGGACGGCCGCCGGGTACGCACCATCCCGCAGGTCAAGGCCGCGCTGGACGTGTTCGCGCAGACCGGGCTGCTGGCCGCCACGATGGACGAGTCGGTCGGCGGAATGCAGCTGCCGCACGCGGTGGCCGCCGCCTGCTTCGCCTGGTTCCAGGCCGCCAACGTGGGCACCGCCGCCTACCCCTTCCTCACCCTCGGCAACGCGAACCTGCTGCTCGCCCACGGCAGCGTCGAGCAGATCGACACCTGGGTCCGGCCGATGGTGCAGGGGCGGTTCTTCGGCACCATGTGCCTGTCCGAGCCGCACGCCGGCAGCTCCCTCGCGGACATCACCACCCGGGCCGAGCCGCAGGACGACGGGACGTACCGGCTCACCGGCACCAAGATGTGGATCTCCGGCGGGGATCACGAGCTGGCCGAGAACATCATCCACCTGGTTCTCGCCCGGATCCCTGGCGCGCCGCCCGGGGTGCGGGGCATCTCGCTGTTCATCGTGCCGAAGGTGCTCCTCGACGCCGACGGCACGCTCGGCCCGCGCAACGACGTGGTGCTGGTCGGCCTCAACCACAAGATGGGCTACCGGGGCACCACCAACACCCTGCTCAACTTCGGCGAGGGGATGCACCGGCCGTACGGGCGGGCCGGGGCGGTCGGCTACCTGGTGGGGGAGCCGCACCAGGGGCTCGCGCAGATGTTCCACATGATGAACGAGGCCCGCATCGGCGTCGGCGCCGGCGCCACCGCCCTCGGCTACACCGGCTACCTCAAGGCCCTGGCGTACGCCCGGCAGCGCCCGCAGGGCCGGCCGGTCACCGACAGGGACCCCACCGCGCCGCAGGTGCCGATCGTGGCGCACGCCGACGTGCGCCGGATGCTGCTGGCGCAGAAGAGCTACGTGGAGGGTGCGCTCGCCCTGATCCTCTACTGCGGGCGGCTACTCGACGAGGAGAAGACCGCGCCCGCCGAGGCCGACCGGGCCCGGGCGCACCTGCTGCTGGATCTGCTCACCCCGATCGCCAAGAGTTGGCCGTCGCAGTGGTGCCTGGCCGCCAACGACCTGGCCATCCAGGTGCACGGCGGGTACGGGTACACCCGCGACTACGACGTCGAGCAGCACTGGCGGGACAACCGGCTCAACCCGATCCACGAGGGCACCCACGGTATCCAGGCCCTCGACCTGCTCGGCCGGAAGGTCACCATGCGTGACGGCGCCGGGCTGGAACTGCTGCTGGAGACGATCCGGGCGACGGTGACCCGGGCCTGGAAGGCCGAGGGTGAGGCGGCGGAGCTGGCCGGCCGGCTCGGCGCGGCCGCCGACCGGATCGCCGTGGTCACCCGGCGGCTGCACGGCTGCGGTGACCCGGAGGTGGCCCTGGCCAACGCCAGCCTCTACCTGGAGGCTGTCGGGCATGTGGTGATCGCGTGGATGTGGCTGGAGCAGTTGCTGGCCGTGGCGGCGCTGGGCAGCCCGGAGGGGGCGGAAGGGGACTTTCTCGCCGGCAAGCGGCAGGCCGCGCGGTACTTCTTCCGGTACGAGCTGCCACGCACGGGGCCGCAGTTCGACCTGCTGGAGAGCCTGGACCGGACCACGCTGGACACCCGGGACGCCTGGCTCTGAGCACCGGCGAGGCAGCGGCGGTGGCTGCGTCAGGCGGGTTGCTCGTCGCCTCTGATACGGGCGTGCAGGTGCATGTCGTGGCGGCCGTCGGAGTGGATGGCGTCGCTGCGCTTGGTGCCCTCCAGGCGGAAGCCGGCTTTGACGGCGACCCGGCAGGAGGCGTGGTTGCGGGTCGAGTGATCCAGATGCAGACGGTGGAAGCCAGCCTCGCCCAGTGCCCAGTCGCTCACGGCCGCCAGTGCGCGGGTGGACACGCCGGCTTTACGGGCCGCCGGGAGCACCCAGTACGCGCATCCCGCGACACCGTCGTCGAGATTCATGCTGCCCAGGGCGATGCGCCCCAGCACTTCACCCCCGCCGCGGGTCACCGCCCAACTCGCGCCCGTCTCCTGCGCCCAGGCCCGGCGATACCCGTCGAACCACGCACGGACCTCGTCCTCGGATCGCGGTTGGCGAGTGTGCCAGTGCCGGATCTCGGGGTCCTGATAGGCGGCGAGGAAAACTGGCGCGTCGGACGCCTCCCAGGGACGCAGGAGCAGACCACCCGGGGTGGAGAGTGCCGGTTGCGGACCGGCGGCGAGAGTTCCGGCGGGGATGGCAGGCGGCGTCGAGAGACTCACCCGCACGCCCCAGCCTCTCCGGCGAACTCGACGCCGGCGAGGGAGATGGCGCGGTACGCGGCGAGGCGTTCGGCTTGTTCGACGACGGCCTTGCGTCTGGTGTCGGGCAGCTTCTGCCAGGGCTGGACGGCGACCTTCAGCGCCCTGCCGGACTTGCGGGGACGCCAGGTGCCGACCAGCTCACCGTCGACCAGGACCGCTCCGGGGCGACCCAGCACCGGCCACAACTCCTTGGCGTGGGCCGCATCCGGCACCAGGGTCGTCCGGTCTCTGCCCTGGAGGAAGAGGTCGAACGGGCCGAGCAGGCGGGTCGCCGCGGCGTCGGCCGATGCCAGTGCCGGTTCGTCGGCGGCCAGCAGCGAGCGCGCTTCGCCGTCGACCGTCACCTCGATCACGTCTTCGGGCCAGCGCGCCTTCACCTCCTTGACCGGGGCGTCGAGGTAGCCGGCCACGTGTCTGGGGGTGGCCGGGCCGAGCAGCCGAAGGTACGCGCGGACGAGGTCGAAACTGTCGCCCGGGGCCGCCGCCTTCTTGAACCCGGCGATGCGTTGCAGGACCGGCGGCGAGGTGTCGAGTTGCAGCTCCAGCCCGGCCCGCACGGCGGCCAACCGGAACGGCATCTCGTAGGGGTGGGTGGCGTTGCACGGCCGGCAGAACCGCAGGTACGGCTCGGGCATCACCTCGGCCAGGCGGCCGGAGACGTCACCCTTGACCGTCGGCTCGGCGACGACGGCTCGCATCTGGGCGGCCACCTCGTCGAGAGCGGCCAGGTTGCCGATGCCGGCCGCCTTCAACGGCTTGGCTGCGTCGAAGATGCGCTTGCCCGCGTCGGCGTCGGAGAACGGCTCGACCGCGGCCGCCACCCTCGCCATGTCGGTGCGGCGGTAGAGGTGGGGAGCACCGCGCACGGTCCACAGCAGGATAAGCTCCGCGCCGGACAACGCCGCCACGTCGACCCCGCGGGTGGCCAGCGCCCACCGGCCGCCGTCCGGACCGGTCTCCTGCACCCCGATGTCGAGCAGGGCGGTGTCGGCGAGCGTGCCCGCGGTCCGGTCAAGCTGCTGGGCCTGGACGCGGAAGTTCATCACCTGGCGCCGATCAACCATCCTCACACCCTACGCAGCGGCCCCGACAGTCGTGCCGCAGCAGCCGGCCGGCGTCGTGGCGGTGTCACTCGCAGAACACCTGCACCTTGGCGTCGGGCTGGTCGACGTCGACGGTGACGTCGTCGAGGTGATCGATGAGCTCCTCGATGTGCTGCGGCTTGAGCTGGGTGAGGTCGATCGGTACTCCTGACCTGTTCAGCTCGGCATTGACCTGGGCGAGCGCCTGTGGGGGGATGAGGCTCGTGAGCCGGACCCCGGCGCGCAGCAGTTGCAGCGGGACCCGGACGTTGACCCGGCCTGGCCCGTCGCCACCGAAGTTGTCCGTCGAGCTCACCACCACGCGCAGGTACCTGGGGCGGCCTTTCGGGCGGGGCGTGGCTCCCGGCGGCGACTCGGGCTGTTCTCGTTCGAGGGCGTCGATCAGCCGCTCGGCCTCGTCCGCGGTGATCCTGCCCGCGGCCAGCAGCTGCAGGATCTGGCGGCGCTGCTCGTTCATCGTTGCTCCTCGCCCTCTGACCTACCTGACGCTTACCAGCACGGCCGTTCGGCCCTGCTCGATCTCGATCCGGGTGCCGGGCAGCGCCCACAGCAGTTGCCCGGTGCCGCGTAGCGCGCCCACCGGGCTCACCCGGGTGGCGAGGCATGCGACCAGTCCGACCAGTACGGCGAGCAGCAGCAGCGGTGAGAGCACCAGCAGTACCGGCAGGACAGGGACGTGCAGCCGCAGTCCGCGGCGTTCGGGACGGCGATGGCGCACCGTCACCAGCTGCGGGATCATCGGGACCGCTCCAGCTCGGCCAGCGCCTCCTGGACGCTGATCTCTCCCCGCCGCAGGCGGTCGACGACGTCGGCGCCGGTGGGTGTCGGGTCGGTGTCGACGAAGTTGAGGTGCTCGGCGATCCGGTTCAGCCGGGACTTGACCGTCGGGTAGCTCACCCCGAAGATCCGCTCCATCTCCTTGATCGACCCGTGCGACCGTACGAACGCGGCAACGAACACCTGGTCGTCGGCGCTGAGCTGAGCCAGTTGCGGGGGTTCGAACTGACCCTCGACCACGACGCCGCTGCCCGCGAGGCGGACCCGCTCGACCACGAACGGCTGTCCGCGCGTCAGGTCCGTCAGTTCCTGCCAGTCCACCGCCGGCCCCCTTGCTCTCGGCAATGCCTCACCA
Organism: Micromonospora mangrovicola; assembly: GCF_047200535.1. Classification (NCBI taxonomy): domain Bacteria; kingdom Bacillati; phylum Actinomycetota; class Actinomycetes; order Micromonosporales; family Micromonosporaceae; genus Micromonospora; species Micromonospora mangrovicola. Next base: position 25,118 of record NZ_JBJZOG010000093.1, read on the forward strand.
CCTTTTTGTATCTTGACTTCTTTAAGGTGTCAACGCCGAAACCTGAACTTTCTTGAGTTCGGCCTTCAACTCTATGGCTCGGCGGCTCCCAACGTCCGCGATCCGCCGTTTCCCCGTGGTGGCCGGCGGTGCAGTCGTCCCAGCCGCCATGTGGTCGACCTGCCGGCGGTCCGGGCGGGCGGTACGCCGACAAGCCCACGATCCGTGGTTGCGCGCCGGCCGAAAGCTCGACGTGCGCCCGTCGGCTCGTCGCCGGGGCGCACGTCAGGCGCCACCAGGTACGCGGCCAATCGCCAACTACAACGCACATTGGGCGAAGCCTGCGCCTGCGGTCAGTGCTGGCAGGATCGGGCCGTGGGCTTGTGACGAGTACGCCGAGATGGTCCGGGCAGACTTCGCCGCCGTCGCCGAGCTGCTCGATCGCGCGGGAGGTGAGAGGTGGGCCGAGCCAGCCGCGATCGAGGGCGCGGAGTTCGAGATGTGGGGGTTAACAACGGTTGGCGTGTGGGTGGTCAGTAGTGCCCA
>NZ_JBJZOG010000094.1:0-25641 GCF_047200535.1 Micromonospora mangrovicola
CCAGGTGAAGGGCGTCTCGGGCACCTGGCGCGACCTCACCGAGAACGTCAACCAGCTCGCCTCGACCCTCACCACCCAGCTGCGCGCCATCGCCCAGGTTTCCACCTCGGTGACCCGGGGCGACATGACCCAGCGGATCGCGGTCAAGGCGCAGGGCGAGGTCGCCGAGCTGAAGGACAACATCAACCAGATGATCGTCACCCTCAGGGAGACGACCAAGAAGAACGCCGAGCAGGGCTGGCTCGACTCCAACCTGGCCCGGATCGGCGGCCTGCTCCAGGGTCAGCGGGACCTCGGCGAGGTCTGCCGCATGATCATGATGGAGGTGACCCCGCTGGTCGACGCGCAGCTCGGCGCGTTCTTCCTGGAGGACAGCTCCGAGGGGAGCATGCGGCTGCGGCTCACCGCCTCGTACGGCTACGTGGCGCGCGGGCACGACGTGACCTTCGGGCCCGGCGAGGGCATGGTCGGGCAGGCCGCCCTCTCCCGGCGCACGATCCGGGTCAACACGCAGCCCGACGGCCGCCTGGTGCTCCGCTCCGGGCTGGCCGAGACGCCCCCGGCCGATCTGGTGGTGCTGCCCGTGCTCTTCGAGGGCGAGCTGCTCGGCGTGATCGAGTTCGCCGGGGTGACCACCTTTTCCGAGCTGCACCTGTCCTTCCTGGAACGGCTGGTCACCACGATCGGTATCGCGGTGAACACCATCCAGGCCAACCGGCGTACGGAGGAGCTGCTGGCCCAGTCGCAGCGGCTGGCGCACGAACTTCAGGAGCAGTCGGCGGAGCTCCAGCGCACCAACGCCGAGCTGGAGGACAAGGCCCGGCTGCTGTCGGAGCAGAAGGCCAACATCGAGACGCAGAACCGGGAGATCGAACTGGCCCGGCTCGGCCTGGAGGAGAAGGCGCAGCAGCTCACCCGGGCGTCGGCGTACAAGTCGGAGTTCCTGGCGAACATGAGCCATGAGCTGCGTACGCCGCTGAACTCGCTGCTGCTGCTGGCCCGGTTGCTGGCCGAGAACACGGAGCAGAACCTGAGCCCGAAGCAGATCGAGTTCGCGCGGACGATCCACAGCGCCGGCTCCGACCTGCTCTCGCTGATCGACGACATCCTCGACCTGTCCAAGATCGAGGCGGGCCGGATGGACGTGGAGCCGACCGAGGTCCGGTTCGCCGAGATCCGCGGGTACGTCGAGCAGGCGTTCGCCCCGCAGGCCGAGGAGAAGAGCCTCGACTTCCAGGTCCGGGTCAGCAAGGAACTGCCGCCGGCCCTGGTCACCGATGCCCAGCGGTTGCAGCAGATCCTGCGCAACCTGCTCTCCAACGCGGTCAAGTTCACGGACAACGGCGCGGTGACGCTGCGGATCGCGCCGGCCGCGGAGAACGCGGTCTTCGACGTTCCGGCGTTGACCAACGCCCGGCACGTCATCGCGTTCACCGTGATCGACACCGGCATCGGCATCTCCGACGACAAGCTGTCGCTGATCTTCGAGGCGTTCCAGCAGGCCGACGGCACGACCAGCCGGCGGTACGGCGGCACCGGGCTGGGCCTGTCGATCAGCCGGGACCTGGCCCGCCTGCTCGGCGGCACGATCACCGTTTCCTCGGCGCCCGGGCAGGGGTCGACGTTCACCCTCTTCGTACCGGACGTGCTGGCGCCGGACGCGGTGGTCGCGCCGGCGCCGCCGTCGCCGCAGCGCGCGGGCCTGCCGTCATCGCTGCTGATGCCGATGGAGCTGCCCCAGCCGGCGGAGACCCCGGCGACCCGGCGGCTGGAGGGCGTGACCGTTCTGATCGTCGACGACGACGTCCGGAACGTCTTCGCGCTGACCTCCGCGTTGGAGCTTCATGGGATGACCGTGTTGTACTCGGACAACGGGGCGGACGGCGTCCGCCAGCTGGCCGAGCATCCGGAGGTGGACATCGTGCTGATGGACGCGATGATGCCGGACCAGGACGGCTACGAGACGACCCGGCAGATCCGTCGCAACCACCGCTTCGCGGACCTGCCGATCGTCTTCCTGACCGCGAAGGCGATGCCCGGTGACCGGGAGTCGGCGATCGCGGCCGGGGGCAGCGACTACATCACCAAGCCGGTGGACCTGGACGACTTGATCGAGATGATGGCGACCTGGATCAGCCGGAGCCGAGGCGAGGAGACGCAGTGACCCAGACGGCCAAGGCGCTGCTGGTGGACGACCGGCGGGAGAACCTGATGGCCCTTGAGGCCATCCTCCAGGGGCTTCCGGTGCAGTCGGTCGCCGTGGAGAGCGGCGAGGCGGCGCTGAAGCAGCTCCTGGTCGACGACTTCGCGGTCATCCTGCTCGACGCCCAGATGCCCGACATGGACGGCTTCGAGACCGCCACCCACATCAAGCGGCGGGAGCGGACCCGGCACGTGCCGATCATCTTCCTCACCGCGGCGGACAAGGACGCCCAGCTGGCCCTGCGCGGCTACGCGGTCGGCGCGGTCGACTACCTGACCAAGCCGTTCGACCCGTGGGTGCTGCGGGCCAAGGTGTCGGTCTTCGTGGAGCTGTGGGTGAAGACCCGGCAGCTCGCCGCCCAGTCCGACCTGGTGCGGGAGCGGGACCTGCAGTGGCGGGTGCTCACCGAAGCGGTGGACGAGGCGACCGCCCTGCTGCGCGCCGATGACGGACCGGAGGCCCGGGACCGGGCGGTGGACATCCTGGAGCAGGCCCGCTGGGGCAACACCCCCTGAGGCCGCGGCGCGACGTCCGGGCCGCGGCCTCAGGCGTCGGCCGGGCGGCCGTGCCCGTTGGCGGCGCGCCTGGCCCGCCACCGCTCGCCGAGGGCGTCGATCTCCTCCTGCACGAAGAGGAAGAAGTCCCGCATCTCGGCCACCCGCTCGCCGGCCGGCGTGGTCCGCCCGAGGAGCGCGTCCACGCCGCCGTTGGCGATGTCGATGAAGTTCTTGTACAGGCCGGTCTTGGTGATGGTGGCCTCGTACCAGGGGTTGTCCGGCAGCCGGTAGCGATCCCGCCGGGAGCCCTTGACCGGCTCGCGGACCAGCATGGCGAACTGGGTCAGGTAGCGGACCGCGCCGGAGACGGCCGCGGCGCTGACGCCCAGCCGTTCGCCGATCTCGGCGGCGGTCAGCGGCTCGTCCGCGCTCATCACGGTGAAGAGCACCCGGCCGGCCATCCGGGGAAAGCCGACGTCGGCGAACGCCATCGCCATCCGTTCGACGAAGAGGTGGACCTCTTCCTCGTCCCGGCGGGGCAGCTCGATCATCGGCGTCGTCTCCTCGGTGCTCATCACACCCGATCGTCTCTCAGATCTCACTATCTTCACAAGTTTGTGAAACGCGCGTAGCTTCCGAAGCATGGAAACTCCCATTGAGGTGTCCGGCCTGGTGAAGACCTTCGGCCGGACCCGAGCGCTCGACGGACTCGACCTGACCGTGCGCGCCGGAGAGGTGCACGGGTTCCTCGGCCCCAACGGTTCGGGGAAGTCCACCACCATCCGGGTGCTCCTCGGCCTGCTGCGGGCGGACGCGGGGGCCGTCCGACTACTCGGCGGCGACCCCTGGCGGGACGCCGTCGCCCTGCACCGCCGGCTGGCGTACGTGCCCGGCGACGTCACCCTCTGGCCCACCCTGAGCGGCGGTGAGGTCATCGACCTGCTCGGCCGGATGCGCGGCGGGCTCGACCCGAAGCGCCGCGCCGAGCTGCTGGAGTCCTTCGAGCTGGATCCGCGCAAGAAGGGCCGGGCCTACTCGAAGGGCAACCGGCAGAAGGTCGGCCTGGTCGCCGCGCTCGCCTCCGACGTCGAGCTGCTGATCCTCGACGAGCCGACCTCGGGGCTGGACCCGCTGATGGAGGAGGTCTTCCAGCACTGGGTGCACCGCGCCAAGCAGGACGGCCGCACCGTGCTGCTGTCCAGCCACATCCTGGCCGAGGTGGAGGCGCTCTGCGACCGGGTGACGATCATCCGCAACGGCCGGGCCGTGGAGTCCGGCACCCTCGGCGACCTGCGTCACCTGCACCGCACCTCGATCGAGGTCGAGCTGGCCGCCCCGCTGGACGGGCTGGCCGACCTGCCCGGCGTGCACGACCTGCGGGTCGACGGCAGTCGGGTGCGTTTCGACGTGGACGCCGCCGCGCTGGACGCCGCCCTGCGGTGCCTCACCGAGCTGGGCGTACGCAGCCTGATCAGCAAGCCGCCGACGCTCGAGGAGCTGTTCCTGCGGCACTACGAGGCGAACCCGGCCGAGGTGACCGCGTGACCACCCTGGCCGGCACCCGCCACCTGGTCCGGCTGATCCTGCGCCGGGACCGTTTCCTGCTCCCGCTCTGGGTGCTGCTCCTGTCCGTCCTGCCGATGACCTACGCGGCCAGCTTCTTCGATCTCTTCCCGACGGCGGCCCAGCGGGCCGCGTACGCCGCCGGCACGGCCCGCAACCCGTCGATCGTCGCGCTGCTCGGCCCGCTCTACGGCGAGAGCGTCGGCGCGCTGGCCGCCCAGCGCGGCGGGTTCCTGCTCGTGATCGTCGGGCTGGCCAGCCTGCTCACCGTCATCCGGCACACCCGCACCGAGGAGGAGGCCGGTCGGCGGGAACTGCTCGGCGCAACCGTGCTCGGCCGGTACGCCGGGCTGACCGCCGCGCTGCTCGTCACGTACCTGGCCGACCTGCTGCTGGGCCTGCTCACCGCCGCCGGGCTGGCGAGCACCGGGCTGCCCGCGGCCGGCTCGTACGCGTACGGCTTCGCCGTCGCGCTGACCGGCGTCGTCTTCGCGACGATCGGCGGGCTGGCCGCCCAGCTCACCGAGACGGCGGGCGGGGCGCGGGGGATCGGGATCGCGGTCCTCGCCGCCGCCTTCGCGCTGCGGATGGTCGGGGACACCGCCGCCAACGACTGGCCGAGTTGGCTCTCCCCGCTGGGCTGGGCTCCGCGCGTGCGGCCGTACGCGGGGGAGCGCTGGTGGGTGCTGGTGCTGCCGCTGGTCGTGTCGGCCCTGGTGGCGGCGGTCGCGTACCCGGTGTCGGTGCGGCGCGACCTGGGCGCCGGGCTGCTGCCGGCCCGGCTCGGGCGGCCGACCGCCGGTCCCGCCCTCGCCGGGCCGTTCGGACTGGCCTGGCGGCTGCACCGGGGGCAGATCCTCTGGTGGTCGGTCGGCTTCGGCCTGCTCGGGCTGATCCTCGGCGGGGCCGCGAAGGCCGCCGGCCGCTCGGTGGAGGGGAACCCGCAGCTGGAGGAGATCATGGCCCGGATCGGGGGCGCGACCGGGCTGGCCGACGCGTACCTCGGCGCGACGCTCAGCCTGGCCGGCCTGGCGGCGGCCGGGTACGGCGTCCAGGCCGCGCTGCGGATGCGCGCGGAAGAGGTGGCCGGGCGCACCGAGCCGCTGCTGGCCACGGAGACGCACCGTTCGACCTGGCTGCTCTCCCACGCGGCGTTCGCGCTGCTCGGTCCGGCGGTGGTGCTCGCCGCGACCGGTCTCGCCACCGGCCTGACGTACGGGCTGAGCGTGCACGACGTACCGGCCGAGCTGCCCCGGATGCTCGGCGCCGCGCTGGCCCAGGTGCCGGCGGCCTGGGTGCTGGCCGGGTTCGCGGTGCTGCTTTTCGGCCTGCTGCCCCGGCTCGCGCCGGTGGCCTGGGGAGTGCTCGCGGTCTGCGTGCTGCTCGGTCAACTCGGCGCGGTGCTGAAGTTGAGCCAGTGGCTGCTGGACGTCTCCCCGTTCACGCACACCCCGCAGACCCTCGGCCCCGGCTGGAGCGCCACTCCGCTCTGGACCCTCACCGCGCTGGCCCTGGCCCTCTCGGCGCTCGGCCTGGCATCTTTCCACCGCCGCGACGTCCCCACCACCTGACCGGAGCCGCGGCAGGCGTTGATCAAGGGGTTTGCGTCAGGGACCGGCTGCGGTCGGACGCAAACCCCTTGATTGACCAGGAGGGGGTGGGTCAGGCGGCTTCGTTGCGGATCATCAGGGCGCTGCGCAGGCCGGTGATGTCCAGGACGCGGAGGAGGAAATCGCCGACGTTGCTCAGCACCAGCAGGCTCTGGGCGTGGCTGGCCTTGCGGCTGAGCACCACCAGGGTGCCCAGCCCCTGCGAGTCGCAGAAGGTCACCCCGCCCAGGTCGAGCACGATGCGCGGCGGGGCGTCGGTCAACATTTCATTGACGACGGTCGACAGCTGGGCGGCCGTGAGCATGTCGATCTCACCGGCGAGGCGAAGCACAGCTTCATCGCCCGTCCGGTGTACCGCGATGGACAGTTCGGCACGATCCACCGCGTCAGCCTAGCGCGATCTCAACCACCGGGCCCGCCTAGCCACGGCCGTTCGTCGATCATGCGGTCGCCGCGCGGGGCGTGAGCCCGGTAACCCGCGGTGCGGGGTGGCTGCCGACCGGCCGTCCGGCGCTGACACAATGGCGGCATCGTGACCGAGACCCTTTCCGCCGGATCCGGCCGCTACCCGGCCGAGGCACCGGCCTCCGAGGCCCTGTTCGACCGCGCCAAGGCCATCGTGCCCGGCGGGGTGAACTCCCCCGTGCGTGCGTTCCGTGCCGTCGGCGGCACCCCGCGCTTCATGGTCCGGGGGGAGGGTCCCTGGCTCTTCGACGCCGACGGTCGCCGCTACGTCGACCTGGTCTGCTCCTGGGGTCCGCTGATTCTCGGGCACGCCCACCCGGAGGTGGTCGAGGCGCTGCGCGAGGCCGCCGCGCTCGGCACCAGCTTCGGCACCCCGACCCCCGGCGAGGTCGACCTGGCCGCGGAGATCGTCGCGCGTACCCCGGTCGAGCAGGTCCGGCTGGTCAACTCGGGCACCGAAGCGACGATGTCGGCGATCCGGCTGGCCCGTGGCTTCACCGGCCGCGCCAAGATCGTCAAGTTCTCCGGCTGCTACCACGGCCACTCCGACGCGCTGCTCGCCGCCGCCGGCTCGGGCGTGGCCACCTTCGGCCTGCCCGACTCGCCCGGCGTGACCGGGGCGGCCGCCGGCGACACCATCGTGCTGCCGTACAACGACCTCCGCGCGGTGGAGCAGGTCTTCGCCGCCGAGGGCCCGCACATCGCCGCGGTCATCACCGAGGCAGCCGCCGGCAACATGGGCGTGATCGCCCCGCAGGACGGCTTCAACCAGCAGCTCGCCCGGATCGCCCACGCGCACGGCGCGCTGCTCGTCGTCGACGAGGTGATGACCGGGTTCCGGGTCTCCCGCGCCGGCTGGCACGGCCTCGACGCCTCCGACGCGGACCTGTGGACGTACGGGAAGGTCATGGGTGGGGGCCTGCCCGCCGCGGCGTTCGGCGGCCGGACGGAGATCATGGCGAAGCTGGCCCCGGCCGGCCCGGTCTACCAGGCCGGCACCCTCTCCGGTAACCCGCTCGCCTGCGCCGCCGGCCTGGCCACGCTGCGGCTGGCTGACGACGCCCTCTACCGCAAGCTCGACGAGACGGCCGCCGTGGTGGGCAAGCTCGCCGCCGACGCGCTGGCCGCCGCCGGCGTCCCGCACCGGCTGTCGTACGCGGGCAACATGTTCTCGATCTTCTTCACCGACGCCGACGTCGTCGACTACGACAGCGCCCGCACCCAGCAGGTGCCCGCGTTCAAGGCGTTCTTCCACGCGATGCTCGCCGCCGGCGTCTACCTGCCGCCGAGCGCGTTCGAGTCGTGGTTCGTGTCGACGGCGATCGACGCCGCCGCCCTCGAGCAGATCGCCGATGCTCTGCCCGCGGCGGCGGCAGCGGCGGCAGTGGCCGGAAACGGGGAGCAGCGGTGAGCGGGAGGAGTGAGCCGGGCCTGCGAGCCCCGCAGTCGCGAACGAAGGGGGCACCCGTGAGCGGGAGGCGTGAGCCGGGCCTGCGAGCCCCGCAGTCGCGAACGAAGGGGGCGCGGTCGTGAGCGAGACGGTGGTCCACGTGCTGCGGCACGGCGAGGTGCACAACCCGGACGGCATCCTGTACGGCCGGCTGCCCGGCTTCCGCCTCTCCGAGCTGGGCGTCCAGATGGCCAAGGCCGCCGCCCAGGCGCTCGCCGAGCGGACCGTGGTGCACGTGGTGGCCAGCCCGCTGGAGCGCGCCCAGCAGACCGCCGAGCCGATCGCCGCCCAGTTCGGGCTGCCGGTCGGGGTGGACGAGCGGCTGATCGAGAGCGCCAACTGGTTCGAGGGCAAGAAGGTATCCCCGGGCGACGGCTCGTTCCGCGACCCGCGCAACTGGTGGGTGCTGCGCGACCCGGTCACCCCGTCCTGGGGCGAGGCGTACCGGGTGATCGCCGAGCGGATGTTCGCCGCGCTGCACGCCGCCCGGGTGGCCGCCGAGGGCCGCGAGGCCGTGCTCGTCTCCCACCAGCTCCCCATCTGGACCCTGCGGCGGTACGTCGAGCGCAAGCGCCTCTGGCACGACCCGCGCCGGAGGCAGTGCGGCCTGGCCAGCCTCACCTCGTTCCACTTCGACGGTGCCAAGATCGTCGGCATCGGGTACACCGAGCCGGCGGCCCACCTGATCGCGATCTCGCCGACCGCGCGGACGGCCAAGGGAGCCTGATGCGCACCCGGAGGCTCGTCGCCGCCCTGCTCTCCGCCATCGCCGCCGGCACGGCGCTGGTCGGCTGCTCCTCCGGAAGTCAGGAGAGCCGCTGTTCGGACCGGAAGGGCGTCATCGATTGCGCCCCCGACCAGCGGTCGAAGGCCCCCAAGCTCGCCGGTGACCTGCTCACCGGCGGCCGGTACGACGTCGCCCAGGACCGGGGCAAGGTCGTGGTGGTCAACTTCTGGGGTTCCTGGTGCGCGCCCTGCCGCGCCGAGGCGGACGACCTGGAGGCCACCTACCAGGCGACCAAGGGTTCCGGGGTCACCTTCCTCGGCATCAACGTGCAGGACAGCAAGGACAAGGCGCTCGCCTTCGAGGAGGGCCGGGTCAGCTACCCGAGCCTCTTCGACCCGGCGAGCCGGCTGGCGCTGGCCCTGGACATCCCGCCGAACACCATCCCGGCCACCGTCGTGCTCGACCGCGAGGGCCGGATCGCCACGGTGATCCGGGCCGCGGTCACGCAGGAGGGGCTGCGCCCCACCGTCGAGCGGATCGCGGCCGAGCAGCCCGCGTCCGGATCCCGCTGATGGGCGAGACGTTCCGCCAGCTCGCCGAGTCCGGCCCGCTGCTGCTGGCCGTCGGCGCGGCGGCCCTCGCCGGGCTGGTCAGCTTCCTCTCCCCGTGCGTGCTGCCGCTGATGCCCGGCTACCTGTCGTACGTGACCGGACTGGCCGGTGCCGACCTGGAGGGCCGGCCCCGGGCCGAGACGACGCCGCCCGCCCCGGGCGACGGCCCGACCGGGGGCGGGGTGGCCGTCGCGGCACCCCCCGAGGCCCGGACCAGGGCCGCGGTCAAGGCGCGGGTGCTGACCGGCACGCTGCTCTTCATCGCCGGTTTCACCGCCGTGTTCGTCGCCACCGCGGTCCTCTTCTCCGGCGTCGGCAAGCTCTTCTTCCAGCACGAACGCACGCTGGAGATGGTCATCGGCGCGCTCATCGTGCTGCTCGGGCTCGGCTACCTCGGGGTGATCCCCGGCCTGCAGCGCGAGTTCCGCATCCAGCGGCTGCCGGCCGCCGGCCTGCTCGGCGCGCCCGTCCTCGGTGTGGTCTTCGCGCTCAGCTGGGTGCCGTGCACCGGCCCGACGCTGAGCGCGGTGCTCGGCATGGCGACGGTCGACGGTCGGACCGACCGGGCGGTGCTGCTCGCCGTGGCGTACTGCCTCGGGCTGGGGGTACCGTTCGTCGTCTTCGGGCTGGGCTTCCACCGCCTGCTCGGGGTGTTCCGCGCCGTACGGCGCAACAGCCGCTGGGTCACCCGGGTCGGTGGTGCGCTGCTGATCCTGATCGGCCTGGCGCTGGTCACCGGCGGCTGGCAGAACTTCGTGATCTGGCTGCAGACGCACGTGGGCACGGGCGAGGTGAGCATCTGATGACGACCGTGGACGACCGGCCGGCCGGCCCCCCGGCCGAGGCGCCCCGGCGGCGGCCCAACCCGGTACTGGCCCTGCTGCGCAACTCCTGGCGGCAACTCACCAGCATGCGTACCGCGCTGATCCTGCTCTTCCTGCTCGCGGTCGCCGCCATCCCCGGTTCGGTGCTGCCGCAGCGCGGGGTCAACCCGGAGAAGGTCAACCAGTACTTCGTCGACCACCCCGACCTCGCGCCCCGGCTCGACCAGATCGGCATGTTCGAGGTCTTCGGCTCGGTCTGGTTCTCCGCGATCTACCTGCTGCTGTTCACCTCGCTGATCGGCTGCATCCTGCCCCGGGCCCGCGACCACTTCCGGGCGCTCCGGATGAGGCCGCCGGCCGCGCCGAAGCGGCTCGACCGGCTGCCCCAGCACGCGGTGCTGGAGGCACCGGCCGCCGCCGACGCCGAGGCGATCGCGGCGGTGCTGCGCCGCCGCCGCTGGCGGGTGGTGATCCGTGGCGACGAGGTCTCCGCCGAGAAGGGCTACCTCAAGGAGACCGGCAACCTGCTCTTCCACGTCTCGCTGGTCGCCGTCCTGCTCGGGGTCGCGCTCGGCTCCTGGTACGGCTGGCACGGCATCAAGCTGCTGGTGGCAGGTGAGGGCTTCTGCAACACCCGCCAGCAGTACGCCGAGGCCACTCTCGGCCCGCGAGTGGACAGCGCCGACCTGCCGCCGTTCTGCCTCTCCCTCGACCATTTCGACGCCAAGTACCTGCCGTCCGGGCAGCCGGACCACTACTCGGCCACGGTGACCGTGGACCACCTGGACAGCGGCGTGAAGCGGACCGCCAACTTCTCGGTCAACTCGCCGCTGCGGCTCGGCTCGGCCAACGTCTACCTGCTCGGCCACGGGTACGCCCCGATCCTGCGGTACACCGACCGGTACGGCCGCAGCCAGACCAGCACCACCCCGTTCCTGACCACCGGCGACAACAACGTCACCGAGGAGGGTGTGGCCGCGTTCCCGGACGCGAACGTCGACCCGAAGACCGGCAGGCGCGCCCCCGACCAGCAGGTCGCCTTCGACGGGCTCTACCTGCCGACCGCGCCGGACAGCCCGCCGTTCGCCGCCTCGGCGTGGCCGGAGGAGCGGAACCCGGCCGTGGTGCTGGTCGCGTACCGGGGCAACCTCGGGCTGGACGCCGGCATCCCCGGCTCGGTCTACAAGCTCGACCAGCGGCAGATCGACAACGGCAAGCTCAAGCAGATCGGTGACAAGAAGCTGGGCGTCGGCGAGAGGTGGACGCTGGACGACGGCAGCACGCTGGAGTTCCTCGGCACCAGGCCGTACGCCAACATCTCTGTCCGGTACGCCCCGGGGCAGACGCTGCTGCTGGGCGCCTGCGTGACGCTGCTCGCCGGGCTGATGGGCTCGCTGTTCGCCCGACGGCGGCGGGTCTGGTTCCGGGTCACGCCCCCCGAGAATGGATCTCCGACGAGCGGTAGTAGCTTGGTGGAGGCCGGTGGGCTGCCGCGCACCGAGCATCCGGGGTTCGCCGACGAGTTCGCGCAGCTCGTCGGCGCGGTGAGCGACGACGGGCGGGACGGCCGGCGGGCGCGAGAAGGAGACGAGTGATGTCCGCACTCTCCGACCAGCTGGTCACGTACGCGATCCTGGCGTACCTGGTCGCCATGATCAGCCACGCCGTCGAGTACGCGCTCGGCAACGCCCGCGCGGTGCCGGCGAAGGCCGCCGCCCCCGCCCGGGAGTTGGTCGGCGCGGGCGTCGGCGGTGCCGGCGGAACCGTCGAGGAGCGCGCCGTACCGGCCGAGACCCGGCCCGGTCGCTCGGCCGGGCGGGCCGTGGTGGCCGGGAAGACCGCCGCCTGGGTCACCGCGCTCGCCGCGGCACTGCACCTGGGCGCGCTGGTCACCCGGGGCGTCGCCGCCGAGCGGATGCCCTGGGGCAACATGTACGAGTTCGTGCTGACGGTCACCTTCATCGGGGCCGCGGCGTGGCTGGCCGTGCTCTGGAAGCGCCCGCAGCTGCGCCGGCTCGGGCTGTTCCTCACCCTGGTCATGGTGCTGCTGCTGGCGTTCGCCGAACTGAAGCTCTATGTGCAGGTCACGCCGCTGATGCCGGCGCTGCAGTCGTACTGGTTCGTCATCCACGTGTCGACCATCGTCTTCGCCTCCGGCATCTTCCTGCTGGGCGTGGTGCCAGCGGCGTCCTATCTGATGCGGTCCGGCTGGGAGCAGGGGAAGCGGAGCTTCCCGTACACCCTGGCCCGCCGGCTGCCGTCCGCGGCCGGCCTGGAGCGGCTGACCTTCGCGCTGCACGCCTTCGCCTTCCCGATCTTCACCTTCGCGGTGATCGCCGGGGCGATCTGGGCCGAGGCGGCCTGGGGTCGGGCCTGGGGCTGGGACCCGAAGGAGACCTGGGCCTTCATCTCGTGGGTGGTGTACGCCGGCTACCTGCACGCCCGGGCCACCCCGAGCATCAAGCGCAACATGGCCACCTGGATCGCCATCCTGGGCTTCCTGACCATGCTGATGAACCTGTTCGGAGTCAACTTCTTCTTCACCGGCCTGCACTCGTACGCCGGGGTCAGCTGACCTGTATCCGCCGACCGCCGGGAGCCCCGCGGCTTTCGGCGGTCGCGGCGTCTCAGCGGGCCGGTCGCCGGGCGCTCAGCACCCCGTCGACGCGCAGGGTGATCTGGTAGGCCACCTCGGGCAGGTCGGCCAGGTCGAGCCGGTCGGCCCGCAGGGCGAACTGGGCGTGCAGCTCCCGGGCGACGGCGTCGCGGATCTCGGCCTGGAGCGGGGTGAGGCCGTCCGGGTCGCCCACCACGTACGCGTCGTTCATGCCCCCATGATGCGCGTCGGCGGCCGGCCGGGACAGGCCCCGTGGTCCTGTCCCGGCCGTCGCGGGATGTGGCAGCACACTGCCTGGGAGTGGGCTTCGCTTCCGTCAGGGGAGCTGTCCGGCGCGGTCGACCACGGCGATCTTCAGCACTGCGGTCGAGTTGACCGACGTTCCGGCGGTCAATCCGTACGCGTCCCGTGCCAGCACCTCGTGCTCGCCGAGGAAGGCGTGGGTCGTCCGGTCGAAGATGAGTTCGACCCGCAGGCCCTGCACCTCGTCGCGGGCCAGGGCCACCCCGGCCCGGCCCGCCGCGTCGGTCACGTCGCCGACGACCCGTACGCCGGGGATCCGGGCGACGGCCTCGAAGACCGCGGCCAGCGACGCCGGCGACAGGTACGCCTCCCGGATCAGGTCGCCGGCGGCGGCGAAGGCCTCCTGGTCGCGGGGATTCTTCGTCCCATCGGCACTGCGGTACAGGTGACGCAGCATGCCATCGGCGTCGGTGGGCAGGGCGGCCCGGTAGCCGGGTACCGGAGTGCACTTCACCTGCGCAGCCGTGCCGTTCTTGGACACGGTGCTGGTCCCGCCGCGGCAGCCGGGGAGCGGCAGGTCGCGCGGGCCGCCGCCGCTGTCGGTCCGGACCAGCCCGTCCCGGGTGCCGTCGGCGGAGAGCCAGACCCGGCGTAGGGCCGGGGTGATCGTGGCCCGCTCCGATCCGTCCTCGTGCACGCTCATCGTGACGGTGCGCGACTCGACGTAGACGAACTGGTCGCCCCGGACGCTGAGCGCTGGCCGGTGGTGGGCCTGGTCGGCGGCTCCGGCGAGGATGCGGTCGGCGGCGGAGGCGGTCGACACCGGAGTCCGCTCCCCGAAGGAGACCACCTGGGTGGCCAGTACGCCGACGGTCACCGCGGCGGCGAGCCCGCCGACCGCCGCCAGCCGCCAGCCGAGCCGGGGAGCCGGGAACCGCCGCCAGGCCCGGGTCGGTTGGGTGGCCTCGGTGAGCACCCGGTGCCGGAGCCGGGCGGGCGGCGTGGCGGTGGGCGGGTCGAGGGTGCGGCCCAGTTCGGTCAGCGACTTCAGGTCGTTCATCGGTTCACCTCGGTGATGTCGGTCGGGTCGCTGTCGCCCAGTGCGGCGCGCAGCTTGCGGCGGGCCCGGTGCAGGCGCGAGCGCACCGTGCCGATCTTGATCTGGAGCGTCTCGGCGATCTCCTCGTAGCTGAGGTCGCCCCAGGCGACGAGGAGCAGCACGTCCCGGTCCCCGGGGGAGAGTCGGCGCAGCGCCTCGGCCAGCGGCCTCCGGGTCGATCGGGCGGTGACCGACGCGACGATCTGGTCGGCGAAACTCTCGACGATGTCGCTGTCGGCGGCCCGGCCCAGTGCCCGCCAGTGGGCCTCCTCGGCCCGACGCCGACTCGCGATCTCCCTGGTCAGGATGCCGCAGAGCCAGGGCCGGGCGTCGGTGCGGGCCAGGTCGTACGCGCTGCGGCGGCGGAAGGCGGCGACGAAGGTGTCGGCCACCACGTCCTCGGCGAGTGCCGGTCCCACCCGGCGGTACGCGTACCGGTAGAGCTGGCCGGCGTACCGGTCGTAGAGCAGGCTGAACTGTTCGGCGTCCTGGTGGGACGCCGCGATGGCCGTGGCGTCGTCGACGTCTCGGCCACCGGCCACCGTCAACACGGCGGGGCGGTTTGTTGGTGCCGAGTCATGAGGAATCTCCCGTCCACGAGTGATCTGTCACCCTGTCTCTGCGCGAGCGGGGTTCCGGGTTCACGCCGGGCCGGAGTGGTGCTCAGCCGCCGAACCAGCCGGGGACGTCGAGGCGGAAGACGTCGGCCGGGACCATCCGGCGCAGGTCGTCCTCGAGAGCCGCGACCCGGTCGGCGCCCAGGGTCGCCGCCCAGCGGTCGCGGAGCTGGTCGAAGACCACGGCGGATCGGCGCAGCCCGTCGAGTCCCTTTCCGGTCACCCGGACCAGCTTGCGGCGCGCGTCCGCGGGGTCGTCGGCCCGTTCCAGGTAGCCGAGCGCCACCAGCCGGTCCACCGTCTTGCCGGCCGCCTGCTTGGAGACACCGAGGCGTTGGCCCAGGTCGGAGGCGGTGGTGCCGGTGGGGCCGACCGCCTGGAGGACGAAGCCGTGGGCCGGGCGCAGCTCGGGGTGCCCCTGCCGGGCCAGTTCCGCGTGCAGGTCGTCGATGAGGGTGCGGAATCCGGCGAGCAGCAGCAGCGGAAGCGCGAAGCCAGGGCGGTCAGGCGTTGCCATGTTCGACAACCTCGTTTACTATCTCGTCAACCACGTTGACTATTCTACGCGAGAGGCCCCGTCATGTCCCGACCGGCATTCACCGCCCACACCCCGGAGACCGCGCCCGCCGCCGCCCGGCCGATCATGGCCGGCGTGCACCGCAAGCAGGGCCACCTGCCCACCGCCGTCGCCCTGATGGCCGAGTCGCCGGAACTGCTCAAGGGTTTCCTCGGCGCCACCGCCGTCTTCGAGTCCACCGACCTCGACGCGGTCGCCCGGGAGGTGGTGGTGCTCACCGTCGCCACCCGCAACGAGTGTCACCTCTGCGTGGCCATGCACACCGCCGTCCTGGCCCGGCACGACGGCACGACCGGGCTGGTCGCGGCGCTGCGCGCCGGCACCCCGCTGCCCGAGCCGCGACTGGAGGCGCTGCGCCGGTTCACCCTGGCCGTGCTCGACCACCGGGGCGGTGTTCCCGACGACGACCTGGACGCCTTCCTCGCCGCCGGGTGGCAACCGCGGCACGCGCTGGACGTGGTGCTCGGCGTCGGGACGTACACCATCTCGACCTTCGCCAACCGGCTGACCGACGCCCCGCTCGACCCACCACTCGCCGGGTATGCCTGGTCGCCGCAGAGGTGAGCGTGGCCGGGCTGCCCGGCACGGCCCACGGGACGCCCGCTCCCGCCGCGTTTCCCGTCCCTCGCACCGGGAAGCCGCGGTCGGCGGCGACGACGAGGGAGGCCGGCGGTGGCGGACCGGTACCGAACGGGCGGCGGCGCGCCGAGCGACCCGGACGGGCCGAGCGGCCGGTTGGCGCATTGGCTCGCCGCCACCACGCTCGCCGACATCCCGCCGGACGTCCGGTCCCGTGCCCGTCACCTGACGCTGGACGGGATCGGTTGCCTTCTGGTCGGCGCGCGACTGCCCTGGTCCGCCATCGCCGTGCGCGCCCTGGTCGGCGCCGAGCCGGGCAGCAGCCTGATCGCGGGTTGGGCCCGTTCGGCGT
The DNA here is from genome assembly GCF_047200535.1 of Micromonospora mangrovicola. Taxonomy (NCBI): domain Bacteria; kingdom Bacillati; phylum Actinomycetota; class Actinomycetes; order Micromonosporales; family Micromonosporaceae; genus Micromonospora; species Micromonospora mangrovicola. The sequence goes on from NZ_JBJZOG010000094.1 coordinate 16,035, forward strand.
CCCCGTCCACCGCGGTCCTGCTCAACAGCAGTTTCATCCAGGGGTTCGAGCTGGACGACTTCTCGTACCGGATCCCTTGGCACTCCAACTCCGTGCTGCTGCCGACCGTCCTGGCGGTGGTGGGGATGCGTCCGGCGGTCACCGGGGCCGATCTCCTCCGGGCCGCCATCCTCGGGTGCGAGACCGGCTGCCGGGCGGGTCTGGCGCTGCACGGCCCGGAGTTGACCGCACGGGGCTGGCACTCGGGCGTGGTCTTCGGCGGTATCGGGGCGGCGGCCGCCGCCGGGGTGCTGTATGGGTTCACCCCGGCCCGGTTCGAAGACGCCCTCGGGATCGCCGCGACCCAGTCGTCCGGCCTGATGGCGGCGCAGTACGAGTCGATGGTGAAGCGGATGCAGCACGGCTTCGCGGCCCGCAACGGGTTCGTCGCGGCGCTCCTCGCCGCCAGCGGATACGTCGGCGTCAAGCGGGTGTTCGAACGCCCCTACGGCGGTTTTCTCGCCGTGTACGGCGAGGGGCACCACCCCGACGTGGCGTGCGTCGACGCCGCGCTGGGCGATCGGTGGTACTCGGCGGAGCGCACGGTGAAGCCGTACGCGGCCATGGGTTACACCCACCCCGCCATCGAGGCCGCCCTGGCCCTCCGAAAGGACGAGCAGCTCAAGGCTCGCGATGTCACCCGGGTCACCATCGAGGTGGCCGAAGGAGTCCTCGGGCACACCGCCTTCGCGGTGCGCCGGCCCCTCGACAGCACCGTCGCGCAGATGTCGGTGACCTACTCGACCGCGGTCGCCCTCGTCGACGGGGCGGCGTCGATGGAGCAGTTCCGGCCGGACCGCGTCGACCGGGACGACGTGTGGCGGCTGATCGAGCTGACCCGGGTGTCCGGCGACGGGCGCCCGTCCGGATCGGCGAACCGCGCCCGGCTCCGGGTGCTGACCAGGGACGGCAGGGCGTACGAGCGGTGCGTCGACCGGCCGCTCGGCTCGCCGGAACGCCCGCTCACCGACGCCCAGATCATCGAGAAGTACCGCGAACTGACCGGCCGGGTGGTCGACCGGCGCCGCCAGCGGGCCATCGAGGAACTGGTGCTGCGGCTGGACGAACGTCCCGACGCACCTCGGGAACTCCTCGACCTGCTGGCGCCCGCCGTCGGCGATCCGTTCGCGTGACCACCGGGTGCGTCACCGGCTGCGGCGGCCCCCACATGGTCGACCCCGGGCCGGTGCGGGAGACTGGCTGTCATGGCGGCTCGTGGCTTCCCGTACACCGACCTCAAGGACTTCCTCGCGGCCCTGGAGCGCGCGGGCGAGCTGCGGCGGGTGAGTGTCCCGGTCGACCCCACGCTGGAGATCAGCGAGGTGGTCACCCGGACCGTCCGGGCCGGCGGCCCGGCGCTGCTCTTCGAGCGGCCGACCCGCGGCGAGCTGCCGGTGGCGATCAACCTGTTCGGCACCGAGAAGCGGATGGCGATGGCGCTCGGCGTCGACACGCTGGACGAGATCGGCGAGCGGATCGGCGGGCTGATCAAGCCGGACCTGCCGGTCGGCTGGTCCGGCATCCGCGAGGGCCTGGGCAAGGTCATGCAGCTCAAGTCGGTGCCGCCGCGCAAGGTGAAGACCGCACCCTGCCAGCAGGTGGTGTACTCCGGTGACGACGTCGACCTCAACCGGCTGCCCGGCCTCCAGGTGTGGCCCGGCGACGGCGGGATCTTCCACAACTACGGGCTCACCCACACCAAGCACCCGGAGACCGGCAAGCGGAACCTCGGCCTCTACCGGCTCCAGCAGCACAGCCGGAACACGCTGGGCATGCACTGGCAGATCCACAAGGACTCCACCGCACACCACGCCGTCGCCGAACGGCTCGGCCAGCGCCTGCCGGTCGCCATCGCCATCGGCTGCGACCCGGTGGTCTCGTACGCCGCGACCGCGCCGCTCCCCAGCGACATCGACGAGTACCTGTTCGCCGGCTTCCTGCGCGGCGAGCGGGTGGAGATGGTCGACTGCCTGACCGTGCCGTTGCAGGTTCCGGCGCACGCCCAGGTGGTGCTCGAGGGCTACCTGGAGCCCGGCGAGCGGCTGCCCGAGGGCCCGTTCGGTGACCACACCGGCTTCTACACCCCGGTCGAGCCTTTCCCGGTGCTGCACGTCGAGACAATGACCATGCAGCGCGACGCGGTCTACCACTCGATCGTCACGTCCAAGCCGCCGCAGGAGGACCACGGCCTCGGCAAGGCCACCGAGCGGATCTTCCTGCCGCTGCTCAAGCTGATGATCCCGGACATCGTCGACTACGACCTGCCGGCCGCCGGTGTCTTCCACAACTGCGCGATCGTCTCCATCCGCAAGCGCTACCCGAAGCACGCGCAGAAGGTGATGAACGCGATCTGGGGCGCGCACCTGATGTCGCTGACCAAGCTGATCGTGATCGTCGACGAGGACTGCGACGTGCACGACTACAACGAGGTCGCGTTCCGCGCCTTCGGCAACGTCGACTACGCCCGGGACCTGCTGGTCACCGAGGGCCCGGTCGACCACCTCGACCACTCGTCGTACCAGCAGTTCTGGGGCGGCAAGGCGGGCATCGACGCGACCCGCAAGCTGCCCACCGAGGGCTACACCCGGGGCTGGCCGGAAGAGATGACCATGTCGCCCGAGGTGACCTCGCTGGTCGACAAGCGCTGGAAGGAGTACGGGATCTGATGACGGCCGTGCTGGAGCCCGTCGAACGTCCGGGTCGGGTCAAGTCCTTCCTCAAACTGGTCGCGATCGAACACTCGGTCTTCGCGCTGCCGTTCGCGTACCTCTCGGCGCTGACCGCGATGCAGGTCGAGGGCGGGCACGTCCGCTGGCTCGACCTGCTGCTGATCACCGTGGCGATGGTCGGGGCGCGGACCTTCGCCATGGCCGCCAACCGGATCCTCGACCGGCGGATCGACGCCCGGAACCCCCGCACCGCGAACCGGGAGCTGGTCACCGGGGCGGTGAGCGTGCGCACGGCCTGGACCGGGGCGGCCGTCGCACTGGTGGTCTTCCTCGCCGCCGCCGCCCTGCTCAACCCGCTCTGCCTGGTGCTCGCGCCGCTCGCCGTGGTCCCGTTGGTCGTCTACCCGTACGGCAAGCGGTTCACCAACTGGCCGCACGCCATCCTGGCGATCGCCCAGGCGGTCGGCCCGATCGGCGCGTGGCTGGCGGTCACCGGCACCCTCGCCGGCTCCTGGCCGGCCTGGCTGCTCGGCGCCGCCGTCGGCCTCTGGATCGGCGGCTTCGACCTGATCTACGCCTGCCAGGACGCCGACGTGGACCGGGAGATCGGGGTGCACAGCGTCCCCGCCCGGTACGGGCTGCGCTTCGCGCTGCACGCCTCCACGGCGGCGCACGTGATCACGTTCGCGCTGTTCATCTGGTTCGGCGCGCTGGTCGGCTTCGGCTGGCTGTGGTGGATCGGGCTGGCGCTCACCGCGGCCGCCTTCGGCTACCAGCACCTGGTGGTCAACCCGGCCGACCTCAGCAAGGTCAACCGGGCGTTCTTCACCGCCAACGGCTTCGTCGGCATCGCGCTGTTCGTCTTCGCCCTGCTCGACCTGGTGATCCGCCTCGGCCTGCGTCCCTGAAGCGCGGCTCAGCCGCCGGCGGTGACCGGATAACGGGCGCTCTCCAGCGTCCAGTCGACGGTGCCCCGGATCGCGGCGGCCACCCCGTCGAGATGGGTGGCGACCGACTCGTCCAGCGCCGGACCGAACGACGGCACGGCGGCGCGCAACGCCGTGAAGCGGGCCATCTCGGCCCGCCAGCGCGCGGCGACCAGCTCCACCGCCGCCTCCACCGGCACGCCCCGCTCGGCGGCCACCGCCAGCACCAGGTTGTGGCCCCCGGCCGTGGCCTGGTCCCGGTCCAGCGAGGCGATGTCGTTGAACCAGGAGAGCAGATCGTTGGCGAGCTGGCCCAGCCGGCGCAGCGCGGGGTGGTGGTAGACCGCGTCGGGCAGCGGGCGGCGGGCCGCGAACTCGATCAGCGGGTATGCCACGTACGCGGCCGAGGTGGCCCGGCGGAGCTCGATGTACTCGTCGACCCCGGGCGGGCGGCCGGCGCCGCGGGCCACCGCCTGCCGCCAGACGCCGTCGAGGTGGTCGGCGACCGCGTCGGCGAAGCGCAGCCGCCAGCGGGCCGGCATCCGGCGCCGGGGCTCGCGCCAGGCCCGCACCAGCAGCCGGCGTAGCGGGCCGGAGAAGCCGGGCTGCCGGGCCCGGGGCCCCTCCCGGAGCAGGGCGAGGGCGCCGTCCCGCAGCGCCCGGATCGGGGCGGGATCCGGCCGGCCCGGGCCGTCGCAGGCGTCGTCGACCAGGAAGAACCAGGCGAACAGCGCGGTCAGCGTCCGCAGGTCGGGCTCGCTGGCGTCCGGGTAGAGCCGGCCGGCGTATCGGGCGAAGCCGGCCCGGGCCAGCCGCTTCCGGTCGGCGGCGTCCAGTGGCAGATCGAGCGCGTCGAGCTGGTCGACCAGCCAGTCCTGCACCCGGTCGGCGTGCGGAGAGAGCCGGGGCGCGATCGGGCAGTCGGACCGCAGCGACCGGAGCACCGCCGCCGTCATCACCGGTCCCTTCCATGGACGTGGATCGCCGACGGAAGCATGGCAGGTTGTCGGGCCGGCCGTTGTCCGGGTGGACAACGCCGCTTGTCGTGGGACAACCAGGACGTCCGGGACGGTACGTTCCGGGGGTGCCTGCCCGGGACCGGAGCCGACCAGGCACGCTTGACGGCATGCGCGAACCATGGGTGGTCGGCGTTTCCGGGGCGTCCGGCACGCCGTACGCGGCTGCGGTCGTCCGCGGCCTGCTCGACGCCGGTGCGGCGGTGGACCTGATCGTCTCCCGGGCCGCCCGGTTGACCATCCTCGATGAGACCGGCCGGCCGTTCCGGGACGGGCACTGGGCCGAGGACCTCGCGGCCTGGCTGGGCCGCGACCTCACCGGCGCTGATCTGCGGCACTGGCCCGCCGGTGACCTGGCCGCCGGCCCCAGCAGCGGCTCCTACCGGGCACGCGGGATGGCGGTCGTCCCGGCGAGCACGGCGGCCTGCGCCGGCATCGCGATCGGGCTCTCCAAGGACCTGTTGCAGCGCGCCGCCGAGGTGAATCTGAAAGAGCGGCGGTCGGTGGTGGTGGTGCCCCGGGAGACCCCGGTGACCCGCAGCCACCTCGAGCACCTCATCGCGCTGCACGACGCCGGTGCCGTCGTGCTGCCGGCCAGCCCCGGCTTCTACGGGGCCGGGGCGGCGGCCTCCGCCCAGCAACTGGTCGACTTCGTGGCTGGCAAGGTGCTGGACGCGCTCGGCGTGCCGCACACCCTGTTCCGGCGCTGGTCGGGTGAGCTGGCGGCGGCCCGACGGGACGCGGAGCGGGCCTGACGCCCGGTCCGCGCCCCGATCGGTGCCGACTCAGTACATGCCGGCGTTCGCCGGGCCCGGTCCGGTCGAGGCGGTCGGGCCCATGTTGCGCGCCTTGCCCATGTCCTCCGCCTCGTCCAGCATGCCCTCCCCTTCAAGCAGGGCTCGCACCTCGGATTCCCGAAACCGGCGATGCCCGCCTGGAGTCCGGATGCTGCCTATCCGGCCGGCCGCTGCCCATCTGGTCACGGTCTTCGGGTCAACCCGAAACAGCGCAGCGACCTCTCCCGGTGTCAGCAGGCGATCTCCAGTGTCCACAGCCCCCTCCTCGCGTCGACGAAGCCCCCGGCTGAACACACTGCCCCCGGCCGGTGCGAGCCCAGAGCCGTCATGAGGGACGTATGGCAATTACAGCACCGGCGGCCTAGCCTGTCCGCCAAACGCGAAAAACGCACATGATGAGAAGTTAGTAAATGGTACCGGCGAAGAGCCCCCATGGCGATCCGTTTGTGAATGGCAACGTGATGTCATGTTCAACTGGTGCCGGCCGTCTCACGTTACGGTGGAACGGATAGGGTCACTCTCCGTGGACACGATCGACCTGAGCCTCGTGGAGCTGCTGCGCGGCAACGCCCGCCTGTCCTACGCGGAGCTGGCCCGCCAGGTCGGGCTCTCCGCCCCGGCCGTGCACGAGCGGGTCGGCAAGCTCGAGTCGGGCGGGGTCATCCGGGCCTACCGGGCCGAGGTCGAGCCGGAGGCGATCGGGCTCGGGGTCACCGCGTTGATCGGCATCGTCGAGGACTCCACAGCCGACACCGACGACGTGCTGGAGGCGTTCCGGCAGATGCCGGAGATCGAATCCTGCTACTTCATGGCCGGGGTCGAGTCCTTCCTGCTCAAGGCTCGGGTGGGCACCATCGCCGAGCTGGAGCAGCTGATCGTCCGGCTGAACCGGACGCCGGGGGTCGCCTCCACCCGGACCGGCATAGCGCTGTCCACCAAGTGGGAGAACCGCCCGCAGCCGGTCGAGCCGCCCGCCTCCTGACCTCGCCACCCGGTGTGTCCAGCCGGGTCCCGGCGACCTCGACCGGGGGCACGGCAGAATCGGTCGCCTCGGGCGAGCGGCGGACCGGCACGGGCCGGGCGGCTCTGGTCTCGATCCGCTTGCGGCGTTAGCGTGCGCCGATGACGAACTCGACGCGGGGCGCGGCCGTGGTGACCGGGGCGGCCGGCGGGCTGGGGCGGGCGATCGCCGCCGCGCTGCACGCCGACGGCTGGCGGGTCCTGCTCACCGACGTGGACGCCGAGGCCGTGGCCACCACCGCCGCGCCGCTCGGCGGCTGGTCCCGCCCGTTCGACGTACGCGACGAGGCGGCCTGCGCCGAGGTGGCCGCCGCGGCGGCGGGCGCCGACGGTGGGCTGGGCCTCTGGGTGAACAACGCCGGCATCCTGGCCACCGGCCCGGCCTGGACGCACGACGCGGCGACCCGACGCCGGCTGGTCGAGGTGAACGCGCTCGGGGCGATGAACGGCACCCTCGCCGCCCTGGCCGTCATGCGGCGGCAGGGGCACGGGCACGTGCTCAACATCGTGTCCCTCGCCGGCCTGATCGCCGCCCCGGGGGAGACCGTCTACGCGGCCAGCAAGCACGCCCTGCTCGCGTTCAGCCTCGGCACCCTCACCGACCTGCGGATGGCCGGCGTTCAGGGCGTACACGTGTCGTGCCTGTGCCCGGACGGGATCTGGACGCCGATGCTGCACGACAAGCTGGACGACCCGGGTGCCCTGGCCTCCTTCACCGGGACGCTGCTGACGCCGGAGCAGGTGGCCGCGCGGGCCGTGCGGCTGGCCCGGCGCCCGCGCCCGGTGGTCACCCTGCCGCGCTGGCGCGGCGCCCAGGTCCGGCTCCTCGACACCTTCCCCCGGCTGGCCCTGGCGTTGACCCCGGTGGTCCGGGCGGCGGGCCGGGCCGGCCAGCGCCGGCAGGCCCGACGGACCCGCCCGGACGCGAGCCGACCTCACTTGTAACGTTGCCGGCGTGACTCATCTCGACCGGTGTGACGAGGCCAGCCGGACCTGGGTGACCGAGGCGATCGCCACGGTCGAGGCGGACGCCAACCGCTCAGCCGACACCCACCTCCTGCCCTTCCCGCTGCCCCGGGCGTGGGGGATCGACCTCTACCTCAAGGACGAGTCGGTGCACCCCACCGGCTCACTCAAGCACCGGCTAGCCCGCTCGCTCTTCCTGTACGGCCTGTGCAACGGCTGGATCGGCCCGGAGACCGCGATCATCGAGGCGTCCTCCGGGTCGACCGCCGTCTCCGAGGCGTACTTCGCCCGGATGCTGGGGCTGCCGTTCATCGCGGTCATGCCGGCCTCCACCTCGCCGGAGAAGATCGCCCAGATCGAGTTCCAGGGCGGGCGCTGCCACCTGGTCCACGACCCGGCGAAGGTGGTGATCGAGGCGCGCTGGCTCGCCGAGGACACCGGCGGGCACTTCATGGACCAGTTCACCTACGCCGAGCGGGCCACCGACTGGCGCGGCAACAACAACATCGCCGAGTCGATCTATGCCCAGCTCGCGCTGGAGCGGCACCCCGTGCCGGCCTGGATCGTGGTGGGCGCCGGCACCGGCGGCACCAGCGCCACCATCGGCCGGTACGCCCGCTACCAGCGGCTGCCCACCAAGCTCTGCGTGGTCGACCCGGAGAACTCCGCCTTCTACCCCGCCTGGCAGGCCGCCGACTGGTCGGTACGGACCGACCGCGGCTCCCGGATCGAGGGCATCGGGCGGCCCTGCGTCGAGGCGTCCTTCCTGCCCTCCGTGGTGGACCGGATGGTCCGGGTGCCGGACGCCGCCTCGCTGGCCGCGATGCGGGCCGGGTCGAACGTGCTCGGCCGTCGGGTCGGCGGCTCCACCGGCACCAACCTGTGGGGCGCGTTCGGATTGATCGCCGAGATGCTCGCCGCCGGCCGGACCGGCTCGGTGGTCACCCTGATCTGCGACCCCGGGGACCGCTACGCCAACACCTACTACGCCGACGAGTGGGTGGCCGGGCAGGGGTTGGACCTCGCCCCGCACCTGGCCACCATCGACCGGTTCCTCGCCACCGGCGCCTGGCCGGCCTGACGGGTCAGCGCGACCCGATCCGCTCGGCCAGCCCGGGGTAGCGGACCACGAAGCCCTCCGGGTCCACGTCCAGGTCGGCGGTGAAGGTGCCGCTCGCGAAGCGGACCCGACCGGGCCCGAGCGAGGTGTAGACCTGCTCGACGGGGACCACGACCAGGCTGGGCACCAGGACCCACGCGGCGGTGATCTGCCGGGCCAGGTCCGCCGGGGCCCGGCCCAGCCCGAGCCGGCGCACCGGCAGGGTGTTGAACAGCGGCGACCCGCCCAGGTCGACGTCGAGCGCCTCGATCAGCCGCTCCGGCTCGTCGGTGCCCGGCAGCCCGCCCGGCGGGTGGCCGGCCGCCTGCAACGCCGCGTCCAGGTCGCCCTCTTCGCCGGTCCGCACCTGCCAGCCGTCGCCGCCCCGCTCCAGACGTACGCTCCGCGCCCAGCCGGCCCCCTCGACCTCGGCCTCCAGCCGGCTGGTCGCCCAGTCCGCGTCGACCGTCAGCCGGTACCGGCAGGTGTACGGGATCGGGTCGACGGCCAGCGCCACGCCCTGCGCGGCGAGACCCTGACGGTCGTTGAGTACGACGTGCTCGGAGCCGGCGGTGTCGGTCCTGGCCCAGAAGAGGGACTTCGGCATGGTCGGCATGAACCGGACGTTACGCCACCGGACGGGCACCGGCTCGGGATGCGGAAACGCCGCCGCCGGGCGGGTGGCCCGACGGCGGCGTCCCGTCGTCGCATCAGGTCAGTGGGTGCGTGCCGGCGGGCGCCCGCCGAAGCCCCGCCGGTCGTCCCGGCCCCGGGTCTCCGGCCGGAAACCGCCCCGCCGGTCCGGGGACCGGAAGTCCCCACCCCGCTCGCCGAAACGCCGGTCAGCCCGGCCGTCGCCGTCGCCGAACCGGCGCTCGTCGCGGTCCCGGTCGAACGGGCCGCGCTCGCCGCGGTCGGCGAACCGACGCTCCCCGCGCCCCTCGCGGTGACCGAAGTCGCGTCCGCCGCTCGGCCGGTCGTCGAGGCGTCGGTCCGCGCCCGAATCACGCTCGCCGGCACCCCGTCGGTCGCCGAACCGGCGGTCGTCCCGGTCGCCGAAGCGCCGCTCACCGCG
>NZ_JBJZOG010000095.1:0-25367 GCF_047200535.1 Micromonospora mangrovicola
GGATGGCGGTGGTGGGGGTGGGGATGGCGGTGGTGGTGGTGATGATGATCATGGTGGCGTCGTCGGTGGTGGCGATCCGGCGCGGCGATCCGTTTGCGCCATCAAGTTCGTAGCGTCCGGCGGGTCGTGCGTACCGTGGCCAGCGGACCGGGCCACGGCGCAGCCCGACAGGCGTCCGCCCGGGCACGGTCGCGCGCCGCTCAGCCCGCTCAGTCATAGACCGCCTCCACCAGCCACTGGCCGCCCTCGACCGCGAGCAGCAGGGCGGCGCCGTCGGCCAGGCAGACCTGGAACCGGGCCCGGCGACGCGCCTCGGCCGGAGCCCACCAGCGCTCGTCCACCGGCCACGGACCGGCCCAGCCGACGATCTCGGCCGGACGGCCGGTGCCGACGACCAGCCGGGCCGGCGCGGCGCTCACCGCCAGCCGGGCGCTGACCGCGACCGGTTCCCCGGCGGCGTCGTGCACGGCGGCCAGGAGCGGGGTGGGCAGCACCACGGCCGGCGCGGGCGGCGGCAGCCGCCCCGGCCACGGCGGGACGGCCGCCCCGCCCGTCCTACCCGACCCCGCCACTGGTGATTCACTCGCTTTGCGACGAGTCGGGCTGTCCGGGGCGGGGGATGCCACGGTTTGCGCCCATCCTGAGTGGATCAAGGGCTGGCTGCCAGGCTCGGCCAGCAGGGGCGGCGGGCCGGGGCGGGCGGGGCGGCGCTCGTCGCCCCACGGGACCAGGCGCACCTGGTCCGCCGGGGAGCGTCCGCCACCGAGCACGGCGGTGACCACCGCCTCGGGGCCGAGGATGCCCTGTACCCGGCTCAGCGCGCGGTGCGCCCGCTCCCGCTCCTCGCCGGTCTCCCCCCACAGCCCGGGTTGCAGGCCGGCCTGGGCGAGCACCCCGTCCGGCACCAGCCGCAGCCGGATGATCCCGGCGGTGGGGCGGGTCGGGCGGGCACCGCCCCGGCCGTTGCTGCCGGAGAGCCAGCCGTCCAACTGCCAGCGGACCCGGTCGGCGATGGCCGCGGCGGTGAGCAGGCCGTCGTGCCGCCAGACCCGGTGCAGCTCCTGACCGTGCGCGGTGACCGCCTCGATGCCGAGCCGGGTGCAGGCCAACCCGTACCCGGCGAGTCGCTCGTGCAGTTGCTCGGCCAGCATCCGGGCCGCGAACGCCGCGGCGTCGACCCGGTCGAGCGGCTCGTCGTAGTCGGCGGTGACCGTCAGGTCGGCCGGCGGCTGCCGGACCGCGAGCGACCGGTGGTCCCGACCCGCGGCGAGCCGGTGGGCCAGCGCCCCGTCGAACCCGAACCGGGCCAGCACGTCACCGGCGGGCAGGGCGGCGAAGTCGCCGAGGGTGCGTACCCCCAGCCGGCGCAGCAGGTCGGTCAGGGCGGGCCGGCCGAGCGCCTCGACGGGCAGCGCGGCCAGGAACCCGGGACTCTCCCCGGGCGGCACGATCCGCCCGCCCCGGGCGGCCAACCCGGCGGCGAAGACCCCGTCGGCGATGCCGACCTGGCTCTCCACCGCGCAGGTCTGGGCGACGTGCTCGACGATCCGCTCGGCCGCCGCCGCCTCCTCGCCGCCGAGGTAGCGGCTCGGCCCCCGGGCGGCCAGCGCGCAGGCACCGGGCCGGAGCACCTCCACCCCGGCGGCCACCTCCTCGACGGCGGCGACCACCGGCTCGAACGCCCGGGCGTCCCGGCCGGGATCGTGGTCGACGACGGTGAGCTGCGGGCAGCGCCCCTGCGCCTCCCGTCGGCGCAGCCCGCGGCGTACGCCCTCGGCGCGGGCCCGCTCGGAGCAGGCGACCACCCGGTTGGCGTGCAGCACCACGACCGGGTCGGTGGCGGGCACCCCGTCGACGATCTCGGCGGCGAGGACCGGCCAGTCCGGACACCAGAGCAGCAGGGTCCGCACGGGCGCGCCGGTCATGCCGGTCCGACCACGGTGAACGCGCCACGGCGTGATCCGTCGGCGGGCGCCACCACGCGCAGCGGCGCGGTACGCGCGGGGCGCGCGGCGACCCCGACGCCGGCCCCGGCCGGCCGGGGGATGACCCGGGTCAGCTCGTCGCCGGGCAGCCACACCTTGATCTCCTTGGGACGGGCGGCGGCGCCCCGCCCGCGCGCCGAGACGGTCACCTCCCGGCGGCGCAGCCGGCCCCGGCCCGCCCCGAGCCCCTCCCAGACGCCGCGGACCACCTGGAGCGTGACGTCCGCGCCGTCCCACCGGCCGTACGGGACGAGCACGCTGCCGCGCTGCCGGGCCCGGGCGGCCAGCCGGTTGGCGACGGAGGCGGAGACCGTGGCCGGCACGGCGGTGACCACCACGTCCACCCCGTCGATGAGCGCGGCGACGACGGTGGGCCACTCGGGGCCGGGATTCGGCACCAGGGCGAGCCGGTCCAGGGCGATCCCGGCCTCGGCCGCCGCGCCCGCCCCGAAGGTGGGCACCCCGACCACGGCGCACCACGAACCGGCCCGGGACGCCTCGGCGAGCAGGGCGAGGATCAGTGACGTCCCGCCACTGCGCCGGGGCTGCCCGACCCCGACCGCGATGGTGCTGCCGCGCCGCAGCCCGCGGTGGGGCAGCAGCCCGGTCAGCTCGCGCCGGACGGGCAGTACCCGGTGGCCGCCCGCCGGGTCCGGCGCGCTCGCCGGGCGTACCAGCTCGGCCAGTGCGGCGGAACCGACCACCATCCGGCCCGCCATCGGACCTACCCCCCGTCGTGTCGCGCGGGGCGTCCCCCGTCAGGTGCTGGTGCTGGGTTGCTGGATCAGAACAGTGCGTCGGGTGACGCAGGGCGGCGTCCGGCCACCACCCGGGTCCCGCCGGTGGCGGCCGGACGCCACGACTCAGGCGGCGGCTGCTCCGGGTCGCGGCGTGGCGTCCGACCCGCCGAGCCGGAAGGGCCGGTGCAGGCCGTCGATCGCCGGCTGGTGGGCGAGGCCGAGCGCGGTCTCCACCACGGTCACGAACTGCTCGGCGGCGCGGAGCAGGTCGTCGGCCTCCCGGGCGGTTACCACCCGGGGGATGCCGGCCTCGGCGGCGGCCCGCTTGCTCGCCCCGGCGGCGAAGTAGCCGGCCCACTCGTCGAGCTCGGGGGCGACGCTGGCGAGCAGCACCCAGACACTGGTGATCCGGTTGCGCCGGGTGGGTGCGGGGCGGGCGCGGGCGGCGAGCAGGGCGGCGGCGGCGCGCAGCGCCGCCAGGTGGGCGGCGGCGTACCGGAGGCCGTCGGGGCGGGTCCGGGCCGCCTCGGCCAGCCCGTGGCGGGCCACCACGAGCAGCTGGGCGGGGGTGCGGTGCGGCAGCACGTGCGCGGGCACCGTGGGCGCCTGGGCCGGACTGGTCGACATGGTCTCTCCTCCGCGTGGGCCGGGGCGGGCGGGCCGCGCGACGGATCGGATCCGCCGGCAGGGACGCCCGGAGCGGGTGGTGCGGAGGAAGACGCACCGGATGGGGGCCGGCCGGGTGTGGACGCTTCCCCACACCACACCCGGCCGGCGTACCGGCGGGTTCGTCGCCCGCCGCCCGGGGGTCGTGGGCGGCGGGCGACGATCCTGCCTGACGGGTCCGGACTCGCGACTGTCCGGAGCCCGGTGCGGTCCGCGGAACCGCACCTCCCGGGAGCCGGCGCCGCGAAACACCGCTCCCGGGCGTTGGAACGAGCGTACGACTGAATCGAACACTCGTTCTAACTACCCCGACAGTACACCTCCCCTCCGACGAAAATGCAACGTGTGACGCGCCCACCGCGCCGATCACCGCCGGACCGGCGCGTCGCCGGGACACGCCGGAGGGCGATTCGGATTCTCAGCCGGGGCACAGCATCGGCAAAGGGGGCACAGAGTTCCCCGCTCCAGGGTTGACGTCATGAACGTCAGCCGTACCGAGAAGACCCCCCGGTGACCGCCACCGTGGCCGGCCGGCGGGCCGTGCGCCGCACCCTGCCGACGGTCCCCCGCTGGTGGGCCGACGTCGCCGGCAGCGCCGCGGTGCTCAGCCTGCTGGTCGTCACCGCCCTCTGGACCGCCGACCGTGGGGTGCAGGAGCTGCTGGGCGGCGTCGCCACCGGGCTCACCTCGCTCGGCCGGCTCGCCGGCCTGGTCAGCGCCGACCTGATGCTCATCCAGGTGGTGCTGATGGCCCGGGTGCCGCTGGTCGAACGGAGCTTCGGCCAGGACCGGATCGCCCGCTGGCACCGGCTCGCCGGCTTCACCTCCTTCAATCTCCTCCTCGCCCACGTGGCGCTGACCGTCCTCGGGTACGCCGGAACCGCCCGGCAGGACGTGCTGGCCGAGACCTGGGACCTGGTCGTCACGTACCCGGGGATGCTGCTGGCCACCGCGGCGCTGGCCCTGCTGGTGCTGGTGGTGGTGACCTCGGTACGGGCGGCGCGTCGCCGGCTGCGCTACGAGTCCTGGCACCTGCTGCACCTGTACGCGTACCTGGGCATCGCGCTGGCGCTGCCGCATCAGCTCTGGACCGGCGCCGACTTCCTCGCCTCGGCGGCGGCCCGCGCCTACTGGTGGACCGTCTACCTGCTGGCGCTGGCCAGCGTGCTGGTCTACCGGCTGGGGCTACCCGCCTGGCGGTCGCTGCGGCACCGGATCGAGGTGGCCGCGGTGGTCCCCGAGGCACCCGGGATCACCTCGATCTGGTTGCGCGGACGCGACCTGCACCGGCTGCCCGCCCGGGCCGGGCAGTTCCTCCTCTGGCGGTTCCTGGACGGTCCCGGCTGGTCCCGGGCGCACCCGTACTCGCTGTCGGCGCCGCCGAACGGGGACCTGATGCGGATCACGGTCAAGGACCTCGGCGACGACAGCTCGCGGGTGACCACCCTGCGCCCCGGCACGAAGGTGCTGGTCGAGGGACCGTACGGGCGGCTCACCGGGCAGCACTGGCGGGGCGGCGGGATCACCATGCTGGCCTGCGGGGTCGGGATCACCCCGCTGCTGGCGCTGCTCTGGGAGCTGCCGTACGCCCCCGGCCAGGCCGTGCTGCTCTACCGCGCGCGTACCCCCGAGGACCTGGCCTTCCGGGCGGAGCTGGACCGGCTCGCCGCGGAGCGCGGGCTGGTCGTGCACTACCTGGTCGGCCCCCGGGCGACGCGCCCGAGCTGGCTGCCGGCGTACGCCGAGAGGATGTCCGACGCGCAGGCCCTGCACCGGCTCTCCCCCGGCATCGCCACCCACGACGTCTTCCTCTGCGGACCGGACGGCTGGGTCGACGCCGCCCGCGCCGCGACCCGCGCCGCGGGCGTCCCCGACGCGCACACCCACCACGAACGCTTCGCCTGGTGACAGGCACGAAAGGAGGATCCGTGCGACGGATCACCATCTGGCTGCTCTCCACGGTGGCCGCGCTGGTCCTGCTGTTCAGCTACAAGACCAGCACCATGGGCGCGGGTGGGGAGACCAGCGCGATCGCCTCCGGCTCGGACGGCTCGGCCGGCAGTTCCTGGACCGCGACAGACGACGGTGCCGGCTCCGGCTCCGGCTCGTCGAACGGCTCGTCGGGGGGGTCGTCGAGCGGCAGCGGGACGGCCACCGGGTCGGTGGCGCAGACCCGGTGGGGGCCGGTGCAGGTGCGGATCAGGGTCTCCGGCGGGAAGATCACCGACGTCACGGCGGTACGGGTGCCCGACGGCAACCACCGGGACCAGGAGATCAACGACTACGCGGTGCCGATCCTGCGGCAGGAGGCCCTGGCCGCGCAGAGCGCGCAGATCGACACCGTCTCCGGGGCGACCGTGACCAGTGACGGCTACCGGGAGTCGCTGCAGTCCGCGATCGACGCCGCGCACCTGAAGTGAACGGGGTGGAAATGATGAACCTGACGACCGACCTGGACCGGCGCGCCTGGGTGGTGCAGGTGATGGGGCTGCCGGTCAGCGTGCACCTGCGGGGGCCCGAGGTACGCGCCGACGCGGTGGCGGAGCGGGTGGAGCGGACCTTCGCCGAGCTGCGCGAGCTGGACGCGGTGTTCAGCACGTACCGGCCGGACAGCGTGCTGGGCCGCCTCGGTGGCGCGCCGCCGGACCCGGCCACCGCCGACCCGGTGCTGCGCGAGGTGGTGGAGCTCTGCGAGGAGGCCCGCGCGCGCACCGACGGGTGGTTCGACGCACGGCGCCTGCCGCTGCCCGGCGGCGGCACCGGTTTCGACCCGTCCGGCCTGGTCAAGGGGTGGGCGGTGGAGCGGGCCGCACGGCACCTGGCCGACCTGCCCGGGCACGACCTCTGCCTCAACGCCGGCGGGGACGTGCTGCTGCGTACCGCGCCGGGCCGGCCGGCCTGGCGGGTCGGGATCGAGGACCCCGACCACCCCGAACGGATGCTCGACGTCGTCGAGCGGGCGCACGGCGCCGTCGCCACCTCCGGCACCGCGCGGCGCGGCGCGCACATCACCGACCCGCGGGCCGGTCGGCCGGCCTCGGCCGTCCGGTCGGTCACCGTGGTCGGCCCCGAGCTGCTCTGGGCCGACGTGTACGCGACCGCGGCCGTCGCCCGCGGCGCGGACGCGCCGGCGTGGCTGGCCGCCCTGGACGGGTACGCGGCGCTGCTGGTGGACGCCGCCGGCCAGGTCCGGGCCACCCCGAACTGGCCCGGTTCCCGATCGGCGACCCGGAGTTGGGCCGGGTAGTCGGGCAGGTCGGCCTCGGTCTCCCGGCGAGCCGGTGCCGGCATCGCGTGGGCGGGCCCGGACCGACCTCTAACTGCGTCTGTCGGATACAGAATTACTGTAGAGACCATTCGGCCGGCGGACAAGAGGGGTGCCGATGGACAACGGCGGCGTCGACAAACGACGGCTCTACGAGCTGCTGTGGGTTACGCCCACCGGGCCCCGGCGCGGGCCCCGGCCCACCCTCACCCTGGACGCCATCGCCCGGGCCGGCATCGCCATCGCCGACGCCGACGGGCTCAACGGGCTGATCATGCAGCGGGTCGCCGAGTCGCTGGACGTCACCAAGATGGCGCTCTACCGGTACGTGCCCGGCAAGCTCGAGCTGGTCGCCCTGATGCTGGAGACGGCGATCGGGGAGCCGCCCCCGCCACCGGCGGGCGCCGACTGGCGCGGCCAGCTCGACGACTGGACCCGGCAGATGTTCGACCGTTTCCGCCGCCACCCCTGGGCGCACGCCGCGACCATCATCCCGCGGGTGCCCGGACCGAACGAGCTGACCTGGCTCGAACGGGTCGTCGCGGCCCTCACCGGCACCGGCCTGACCGCGGCCGAGCAGCTCGACGTCGCGGTGCTCCTGATCGGACACGCCCGCAACCTGGCCCAGCACGCGGCGGCCGGCACCGCACCCGAGCAGGGCCGGGAGGCCGCGCTCACCGTGCTGGTGCGCGGACGGGAGGAGCGCTTCCCGGCGCTGGCCGCCGCACTGCACTCGCCCGTCGCCGCCGCCGACACCGACCAGGCCTTCGACTTCGGCCTGGCCCGCATCCTCGACGGCATCGAAGCCCTGATCACCGCCCGCACCGCCGCACCCCGTTCCTGACCCGACCCACCCGCCGCCCCCTGACCCACCGAAAGCCCGCCCCCTGATTCACGGAAACAGTGGCCTCCCGAGCGGGAATGGGCACCCTTTCCGTGAATCAGGGCGGATCCCGCGGACGGTGACAGCCGGCGGCGAGGGCGGTGGGCGGGACACGGCGGTGGGCGGGTGGGGCGACCGGAGACGCAGCGGGGAGAATGGCGGGATGCAGCCACACCCGAACGTGCAGGCGGTGCAGCGGGCGCTCGACGACGCGGGCGCGCGGGACGGTTCCGGCGGGGCGAGCCAGGTCCGCCTGCTGCCCGAGGCGGTGCACACCGCCGCGGCGGCGGCCGAGGCGCTCGGCGTCGGGGTCGGGGCCATCGCCAACTCGCTCATCTTCGACGCCGACGACGCGCCGCTGCTGGTGCTCACCTCCGGCGCGCACCGGGTGGACGTGGCCGGGCTCGCCGCGTCCCTCGGGGTCACCCACCTGCGCCGGGCCACTCCGGACTTCGTCCGGCAGCACACCGGGCAGGTGATCGGCGGGGTCGCCCCGGTCGGCCACCCCGGGCCGCTGCGCACCCTGGTGGACACGGCCCTGGCGGCGTACGACGAGGTGTGGGCGGCCGGCGGCGTGCCGCAGGCGGTCTTTCCCACCACGTACGCGGAGCTGCTGCGGATCACCTCCGGCACCCCGGCCGAGGTGGCGTGAACGCTGTCCCCGAACTGGTCACGCTGCACGTGTGGCGGATCCCCCGGGCGGCGTTGCCCGGTGCGCTGCGGCGGATGGCGACGCACCCGTGGCGGCTGCGTCGCCTCCCCGGCGTCCGGTTCGCCAAGCTGCTCGGCACCGGGACCGGCACCGGCTTCGGCCCGGGCGACGCCGACCTGACCCGCTGGGCCGCCCTGGTGGTCTGGGACTCCCCCGCCGCCGCGGCCGGCTTCGACGCCTCGCCCGTCGGACGCTCCTGGGCCCGGATCGCGCGCGCCGCGGTCCGGGTGGAGCTGCGCCCGCTGACCAGCCGGGGCGAGTGGTCCGGCCGGCGGCCGTTCGGGGAGCCGTCCGGCGGCCGGGTCGACGGTCCCGTGCTGGCGCTGACCCGGGCCCGGCTGCGGACCCGCCGGGCGGTCACCTTCTGGCGGGCGGTCCCGCCGGTCGCCGCGGCCCTGCGCGCCGCGCCCGGGCTGCTCGCCCGCTTCGGCGTCGGCGAGGCCCCGCTGGGCTGGCAGGGCACGGTGAGTGTGTGGCGCGACCCGACGGACCTGGTCGCGTTCGCGTACCGTCAGCCCGAGCACCGCGCCGCGATCACCCGGACCCCCACCGAGGGGTGGTACGCGGAGGAGCTGTTCGCCCGGTTCGCGGTACGTGACGTGATCGGCGACCGGGCGGTGCTGGGCTGGGCGGCAGAGGACGGCCGGGAAACGGCGAGAGGACCCGAATGAGGTTGGTGCGCTGGACGCCGGACGATCTGGTCCGACGGCTGGACGACGTGGTGGCCGTCTACGGCGAGGCGATGGGCTACCGCGCCGACCTGCTGGAGGCACGCCGCGGCTACATCGCCACCCACGTCCGCCGGCCCGGCTTCCGCGCCGTCGCCAGCCTCACCGCCGAGGGACACCTGGCCGGCTTCGGGTACGGCTACCTCGGCGCCGCCGGCCAGTGGTGGCACGACCAGGTGCACCGGGCGCTGGACACCGCGGCCAGGCGGCGCTGGCTGGCCCACTGCTTCGAGGTGGTGGAGCTGCACGTCCGGCCGCCCGCGCAGGGCCACGGTCTCGGCGCCGGCCAGCTGCGGGCCCTGCTCACCATGGCGGAGGGGACCACCACGCTGCTCTCCACCCCCGAGGCGGACGAGCAGCGCTCCCGCGCCTGGCGGCTGTACCGCCGGTTCGGCTTCGTCGACATCCTGCGCCACTTCCACTTCCCCGGCGACGAACGGCCGTTCGGGGTGCTCGGCCGGGACCTGCCGCTGCCCCCACCGGGCCCCGGCCCGGCCTCGCCGTGATCCGGCGCCGGCTGCCCTGGGCGGTGCTGGCCGTCCTGGTCCTCACCCAGATCTGCTACCCGCTCACCGCCGGTGCCACGCGGGCCGGGCTGACCGTGGTCACGGTCGGACTCGGCTGGCTGCTCTCCGTCGGACACGCCCTGCTCAGCCGGGGTACGCGTACCGCGCTCGCGCTGGTCGTGGTGGCCACCGGCGGCGGCTTCGCGGTGGAGGCGCTGGGCGTGGCCACCGGTGTCCCGTTCGGCAGCTACGAATACTCCGGCGAACTCGGCCCGAAGCTCGCCGGGGTGCCGCTGATCATCCCCCTCGCGTGGACCTGGATGGCCTGGCCGGCCTGGCTCACCGCGGTCCGGCTGACCGCGGCCGCCCCCGGACCGGCCGGAGACCGGGCGGCACCCGGGTGGGTGGGCCGCCTCGGCCGGATCGCCCTCGCGGCGGTCGGGCTGGCCGCCTGGGACCTCTTCCTCGACCCGCAGATGGTGGCCGAGGGCTACTGGGTCTGGCGGGACGCCGTTCCGGCGTTGCCCGGCCTGCCCGGCATCCCGGCCCGCAACTACCTCGGCTGGCTGCTCTTCGCGGTGCTGCTGACGGCCGCGCTGCGCCCGCTCGCCGGGCCGGCCGTCGACCGCACCGACGGGCGGGACGCGCCGATGTTCGCGCTCTACCTGTGGACGTACGCCTCCAGCGTGCTGGCGCACGCGCTCTTCCTCCGGCTGCCCGCCTCGGCGCTCTGGGGCGCGGCCGGCATGGCGGTGGCCGCCGTGCCGCTGGCCGTGACGCTGTGGCGCGCCCGCCGCGCCGGCGCCGCCCGCCGCGTCCCGGAGCCGGCTCCCCGGGTCGACGCCCCGGCATGATCCCCGTCCTCGTCCTGGTCACGGCCGTCGCCGCGCTCACCGTGCACACGCTGGTCAACGCCACCCGCTGGCTGCGCCGACCCGCCGCCGACCCGGTCGAGGTGGCCGAGGCGGTGGCGGTGCTGCTGCCGCTGCGCGACGAGGCCGCCCGGGTGACCCCCTGCCTGCGCGCGCTGCTCGCCCAGCGGGGCGTACCCGACCTGCGGATCGTGGTGCTCGACGACGGCTCGACCGACGGCACCGCCGACGTGGTTTGCGCGGTGGCCGGCGACGACCCCCGGCTCACCCTGCTCACCGGGGTCCCCCCGCCGCCCGGCTGGCTGGGCAAGCCGCACGCCTGCTGGCAGCTGGCCACCCGGACCGGTCCGGCCCCGACCGTGCTCGCCTTCGTCGACGCCGACGTGGTGCTCACCCCGTACGCGGTGGCGGCGGCGGTGGCCGAGCTGCGCGCGGCGGACGCGACGCTGCTGTCGCCGTACCCCCGGATCCTGACGCGGACGGCGGCCGACCGGTTGGTGCAGCCGCTGCTGCAGTGGCTGTGGCTGACCTTCCTGCCGCTGCGCGCGATGGAACGTTCGTCCCGGCCGTCGCTCGCCGCGGCGGGTGGGCAGTTCCTGGTCGTGGACCGGGCCGGCTACCTGCGGGCCGGCGGGCACGCGGCGGTGGCCGACCGGGTCCTGGAGGACATCGAGCTGGCCCGAACGGTCAAGCGCGCGGGCGGCCGGGTCGCCCTGGCCGACGGTTCCCGGCTGGCCGCCTGCCGGATGTACGAGAGCTGGCCGCAGCTGCGTGACGGCTACACCAAGTCGCTGTGGGCCTCGTTCGGCCACCCGGTCGCCGCCGCCGTGGTGGTCGCCCTGCTGCTCCTGCTCTACACCGCTCCCCCGCTGGTGGCCGGGGTGGCACTGGCCGCCGGGGCGCGGGCCGTGGCCGCCCTCGCGGCGCTGGCCTGGCTGCTGGGCGTCGCCGGGCGGCTCGTCACCGCCCGGGCCACCGGCGGGCGTGCGTGGCCCGACGCGCTGGCACACCCCGTATCCATCGTGGTCCTCGGTTGGTTGATTCTGCGGTCGTACCATCTGCGGAAGCGACGCCGGCTCACCTGGCGGGGTCGCCCGGTCAGCTAGGAGGGGCACGGCATGGCGCGGATCGTGGTCGTCGGCGCCGGCGTGGGCGGGCTGGCCGCCGCCGCCCGGCTGGCGGTCACCGGACACGAGGTCACCGTCTTCGAACGGGCCGACACGGTCGGTGGCAAGCTCGGCCGGTACGCGCACGACACCCCGCAGGGGAGCTACCGGTTCGACACCGGGCCCAGCCTGGTCACCCTGCCCCAGGTCTTCCACGACCTGTTCGAGGCGACCGGGGCGAAGCTCGACGAGTACCTGGACCTGGTGCCGCTGGACCCGATCGTCCGGCACGTCTTCCCCGACGGCGGACCCACCCTGGACTCCTGCGCCGACCCGGCCGAGTTCGCCACGCGGATCGGCGCGGCCCTCGGCGACCGGGCCGCCGCCGACTGGCAGCGGCTCTGGCGGCGGGCCACCCGGGTCTGGGCGGCATCCCACCGGGACATCCTGGGCCGGGCCATCGACTCCCCCCGGGACCTGGCCGCGCTGGCCTGGCGGCTCGGCGACCTCGCCGCCATCGGGCCCGGTCGCACCCTGCGCGGCCTGGGCCGCAGCCACCTGTCCGACCCGCGGCTGCGGATGCTGCTCGACCGGTACGCCACCTACACCGGCGCGGACCCGCGTCGCGCGCCGGCCGCCCTGGTCGCCGTCCCCTACGCCGAACTGGCCTTCGGCGGCTGGTACCTGCGCGGCGGGCTGGGCACGCTCGCCGACGCGCTGCTCTCCCGCTGCCTGGACCTGGGTGTGGTGGTGCAGACCGGCACCACGGTCACCCGCATCGACGCCACCGGCGGCCGGGTGCACGGGGTACGGCTGGCCGGGGTGGCCGCCCCGGTCCCGGCCGACGTGGTGGTGGCCAACGTGGACGCGCTCACCCTCTACCGGGACCTGCTGCCCAGCCCGCGCCGGCTGGCCGGGCTGGCCGACCGGAGCCTGGCCGGCTTCGTGCTGCTGCTCGGCGTACGCGGGGATTCCGGGCTGGCCCACCACAACGTCTTCTTCCCGCGCGACTACGACGCCGAGTTCGACGCGGTCTTCGGCGACCCGGGGCGGGGCGTGCGGGCCCGGCCGGCCCTCGACCCGACGGTCTTCGTCACCGTGGCCGACGACCCGACGGTCCGCCCGGACGGGCACGAGGCGTGGTTCGTGCTGGTCAACGCCGCGCGCCACGGCACCGCCGCGGGCGCGGTCGACTGGCGCCGGCCGGGGCTGGCCGAGGCGTACGCCGACCGGATCCTCGACGTGCTCGCCGAGCGGGGCGTGGACGTCCGGGACCGGCTCGTGTTCCGGGAGATCCGCACCCCGGCCGACCTGGGCACCGCCACGGGCGCCCCGGGCGGGGCCATCTACGGCACGGCGGGCGGCCTGCTCCGCCCGGCCAACCGGGGGCCGGCGGCCGGGTTGTGGCTGGTCGGCGGGTCCACCCACCCGGGCGGCGGCCTGCCCATGGTGACCATCTCGGCGCAGATCGTCGCCGACGAGATCGGCCCGGCCTGGTAGGCGCACGGCAGGCGAGGACGTGGGTCAGCCGGCGTCGATCAGGGCGCGGCGGACCGCGGAGAGCAACTGCCCGAGGCCGAAGCCGGCCAGCAGCACCCACACCGTGGTCGCCATGGTGATGGTGCCGGCGGTCAGGTCGACGTCGATCAGCCCGGTGAGGCCGGCGACCAGCAGCCCGACCAGGGCCACGCAGACCCGGGTGGGGCGCTCCCCCACGGTGACCGCGCCGATCTCCCGCATCCCCGCCGAGACCGCCCTGGCCCGCACGTACTCGTGCAGCCAGGACAGCCCGCCGGCCGCGGCGACCAGCGCGCCCGGCGCGCCGAGCAGCCAGAACGCGGTCAGCCAGGCGGCCTCGCCGAGCCGGTCCGCGACCGAGTCGTAGACGTAGCCGAGCCGGGTGGTGCGGTTGGTGACCACCGCCACCGCGCCGTCGACGCTGTCCGCCACGGCGGCGAGCAGCACGAACAGCGCGCCGAGCATCGGCCCGTCGCCGGCCCGCCCGGCCAGCAGCGGTACGCAGAGGCAGAGCAGCACCCCGACCACGGTCACCGCGGTCGGGCCGATCCGCAGCCGGCCCAGGATGTAGCCGACGTGGTAGGCGAAACGCAGCCAGGCGCGGACCACCGGCGCCGCCGCCCGGGGATCGAAGCCGCCGTGCAGCCGCGCCCACGCGGTCGCGTACTGGTCCCAGTTCAGCTGTGTGCCCACCACGGGTCAACCGTAGAAGGGTGGTGCGGGTGTCGTGGGCCGGGCGCTCACACCCGCGCGTCGGCCCGCAGGTGCTGCCAGACCTCACGGGTGGCGGTGGACCGGTTGAGGGTGATGAAGTGGATCCCCGGCACGCCCTCGTCCAGCAGCTTGGCGCACATCTCGCTGGCCTGCTCGATGCCGAGCCGCCGGACCGCCTCCGGGTCGTCGGCCACCCGCTCGAACCGCTCGGCGAGCGCGGGCGGGAACGGCGCCCCGGACAGCTGTACGGACCGCTCGATGGTGCCCAGCTGGGTCACCGGCATCACCCCGGCCAGGATCGGGGTGTCGCAGCCGGCCGCCACCACCCGGTCCCGCAGCCGCAGGTAGTCGTCGGCGTCGAAGAACATCTGGGTGATGGCGAACTGGGCCCCCGCCCGGCACTTGCGGACGAAGTGCGCCGTGTCGCTGGCCACGTCCGGGGAACGCGGGTGCTTGTAGGGGAAGGCGGCCACCCCGACGCTGAAGTCGCCGGCGTCGCGGATCAGCCGGACCAGCTCCTCGGCGTAGCGCACCCCCTGCGGGTGCTGGACCCACTCGCCGCCCGGGTTGCCCGGCGGGTCACCGCGGACGGCCAGCACGTTGCGGACGCCGACCGAGGCCAGCCGGCCGATGACGTGCCGCAGCTCGGCGACCGAGTGGTTGACGGCGGTCAGGTGCGCCATCGGCAGCAGGGTGGTCTCGGTGGCGATCCGCTCGGTCACCGAAACCGTGGTGTCCCGGGTCGAGCCGCCCGCGCCGTAGGTGATCGAGACGAACGAGGGGCGCAGCGACTCCAGCTCGCGGATGGCCTGCCAGAGCAGGCGCTCCCCCTGCGGGGTCTTCGGCGGGAAGAACTCGAAGGAGAAGGTCGGCTGGCCGTCACGGATCAGCTCCCCGATCGCCGGCTGCGGGTTGGGGAGGACGGAGGGAAGACCGAGCGCCACGCCCCGACTGTAGTCGCCACGTCCCGCCGTACCCAGGATCTTCCCAGCCAGCGAACACGACGCGGCGGAGCGTCGTACCCCGGGGGTAGAAACGGGGCAGCGCGGTGGGACCGGCCGGCGGCCGGCCGGCGGCCGGCGTCCCGGGGGCCCGCGCGGGGGTCAGCACGATCGGCGGCGCGCCGGTCCGGCAGGGCCGGGCGTCGTCACCGGCGCGACGCCCTCCGGAGGCCCGATGAGCCCGTTCCCGCCCCCAGACCCGCGCCCGCTCGGGCCGCTCCTGGCCGAGCTGCGGTCCGCGCGCGGCTGGAGCCAGCAGCGACTCGCGGCGGCGCTCTGCGCCACCTCCGGCGTGCCCACCCTGACCCGGCACGAGGTCTCCCGGTGGGAGCGCCAACGGCGGCTTCCCGGCGACTTCTGGCTGGGCTGGCTCGCGGTGGTCCTCGGGGTGCCCGGTGGGCTGCTCGCCGGCGCGGCGACGCACAGCCGCCGGCTGGGGGTGGTGCCGGCGGCGGTCGGCCCGGCCGCCGCCCGGTCGCGGGCCGCCCTGCTCACCCTGGCGCACCGCTGGTCGGCCGACCCGTCCGGCGCGACGCTCGGCGGGCCGCTCGCCGCCCCGGTGGCGCCGGACGACCCGCCTCCGGACCCCGGGTCGGATCCGGGCGTGCCGCCCGACCTGGCCGAGCTGCGCGGCTGGGACGACCTGCTGGGCGGGGCGGACCTGGCCGGGCACGGTGCCCGCCGGCTGCGCCGCGCGGTCCGGGGCTACCGGGTCGCCGGGCCGGCCGGCCGCCGCCGACTGCTGCCGGCGCTGGCCGAGTCCGCTCAGCTCGCCGGCTGGCTCGCCGCCGACGCCGGGGAGGTGACCGGCGCCCTGGACGCCTACCGGCTGGCGCTGCGCGCGGCGGTGGCCGCCGCCGATCCGGCCCTCGCCGGGCACGTGCTCGGCTCGGCGAGCCACCTGCTGGCCGGCGTCGGCGACCCGGCTGGGGCGCTGGCACTGGCCCGGGCCGGGTACGCGGGCTGCCGCGACGCGGCCTCGCCCGGGTTGCGGGCCCTGCTGCTGCACCGGCTGGCGTTCGCCGCCGCACTCGGCGGGCGCTCCCGGGCGGCCCGCCAGGCGCTCGACGCCGCCGCGGGCGCCGGCGGCCCGGCGACCGGCCGGGAGCCGCCCTGGCTCTACTGGCTCGACCCGGCCGAACTGGCGGCGCTGACCGGTCGCACCCTGGTCCTGCTGGGCCGGCCCGGGCCGGCGGTGCCGCTGTTGAGGCCGGTCGCGGGCGGTCGGGGCCGGCCCCGCCGGTCGGCGGTCTACGGCGGCTGGCTGGCCCGCGGGCACCTCCAGCTCGGCGACGTCGAGGCGGCCTGCGCGGTGGCCGGGTCGACGCTGCTCGACGCCGTCCGGTCCGGCTCGCCCCGGGCTGTCGGCCAGCTCACCGAGGTCCGCCGCCGGTTGGCCGGGCACCGCGACGAGCCGGCGGCCCGGCGGTACGCCGACCTGCTCGCCGTGGCCCGGCCCTGGCTGCCGTCCCGGCCACCCGACGGGCCCGGGGCAGCCCGCTCACGGCGGCCCCGGGCCACGCCCCGCGCGCCACACCGAGCCGCCGGCACGACGGGACCGGCCGGGACCGGCTAGCGTTCTGGCGTGACCCACGCTGCCCCCGTCTCCCCCATCGACCGCGCCGGCCTGCGCCAGCGGATCGACAAGTCGCTCACCGAGTTCCTCGCCGGCCAGCGCGGCTGGCTGACCGCCGTGGACGACGGCCTGGTGCCGGTCGCCGAGGCGATCGAGGCGTTCGTACTGGGAGGCGGGAAGCGGCTGCGCCCGGCCTTCGCGTACTGGGGCTACCGGGGTGCCGGCGGGATCGACTCCGACCAGGTGGTGAGCGCCCTGGCGGCGTTGGAGTTCGTGCAGGCCAGCGCCCTGATCCACGACGACCTGATGGACCGCTCGGACACCCGGCGCGGCGAGCCGGCGGTGCACCGGCGGTTCGCGGCCCGGCACCGGGCGGCCGGCTGGGGCGGCGACCCGGACGGGTTCGGGGACGCTGCGGCGATCCTGCTCGGCGACCTCTGCCTGGTCTGGTCGGACGAGGTGCTGCACTCGGCCGGCCTCGACCCGCGTACGGTGGCCCGGGCCCGGCCGGTCTTCGACGAGATGCGCACCGAGGTGACCGTCGGGCAGTACCTGGACGTGTTGACCCAGGCCACCGGGGACACCTCGCGGGAACGCGCCGGCAAGGTGGCGCGCTACAAGTCGGCGAAGTACACGGTCGAGCGGCCGCTGCTGCTGGGCGCGGCGCTGGCCGACGCGCCGGCCGAGGTGCACGCCGCCTACTCGGCGTACGGGCTGCCGCTGGGCGAGGCGTTCCAGCTCCGCGACGACGTGCTGGGCGTCTTCGGGGACCCGGAGCGCACCGGCAAGCCGGCCGGCGACGACCTGCGCGAGGGCAAGCGGACCTACCTGGTGGCCGCGGCCCTGGAGGCGGTTGACGAGGCCGGCCGGGAGCTGCTGCTCGGCTGGCTCGGCGACCCGGAGCTGGACACCGCGGGCGTGGCCCGGCTACGCGAGCTGATCACGGCGAGCGGGGCGCTGGAGCGTACCGAGCGGCGCATCGCCACGCTGACCGAGAGCGCGCTGGCCGCCCTGACCACCGTCGACCTGGACACCGAGGCCCGGCAGGCCCTGGTCGACCTGGCCATCGCCGCCACCCGCCGCACCGACTGACCACCCCGTCCCCGCCCGTGGATCATGAGGTTGACGGCGAAGTCGAGCTCCGATGACGCCGCCACCCCCATGATCGACGCCGGGGACGGGTGGGGCGGGTGGGTCAGAAGCCGAGGGCCTGCGCGCGGCGCTTGATCTCGCGGGCCTGGTCGCCGCCGAGGGCGGCGGCAGGCGTGCCGGGGAGCGTCGGGTCCTCCCGGTAGAGCCAGCGCAGCGCCGCCTCGTCGTCGTATCCGGCGTCGGCGAGCAGGTTGAGCACGCCGGGCAGGTGCTTGAGCACGGTGCGGTTGGCCACCAGGTCGGCCGGGACGCGGCGGACGCCGTCGCGGCGCACCGCGATCAGCTCACGGTCCCGGATCATCTGGTGCACCTTGCTGATCGAGAGGTCGAGGCGCTCTGCCACGTCCGGCAGGGTCAGCCAGCCGGCCGGGTCGGCGGGCCCGGGCAGGTCGGCGCCGGCCGGGTCGGCGGGTACGGAATCGGTCACCCGAACACCCTGCCACGTGCCGGCCCGGATCCGGCACCGGCACCCCGTCCAGGCGGTTTGCCCAGGCCGGAGGGGTGGCCGTGCGCGTCGGGCCCGCCAGGTCGCACCCCGGCTGTAGCATCCTGTTCAACCTTCACCCGACGGACACATAGACTGCCTGCCGATGGACACACAGGTCGCCGACACGTTGCTGGGCTCGCTGATCGACGGGCGCTACCGCATTCGCGGTCGCGTGGCTCGTGGCGGCATGGCGACCGTGTACACCGCCACCGACGAGCGCCTGGAGCGCACCGTGGCGGTCAAGATCATTCATCCCACCCAGGCGCCCGAGGCCCGGGCCCGCATGGCCGGGTTCCTGCAGAGGTTCACCGACGAGGCGAAGACCATCGCGCGCCTGACCCACCCCAACGTGGTGGCGGTCTACGACCAGGGCGTCCACGCCGGCCTCCCCTACCTGGTCATGGAGTACGTCCGGGGGCGCACCCTGCGCGACGTGCTGACCGAGCGGCGCCGGCTCAACCCGGCCGAGGCGCTGGCCATCGCCGAGCAGATGCTCGCCGCGATCGCCGCCGCGCACCGGGCCGGTCTGGTGCACCGCGACGTCAAGCCGGAGAACGTGCTGGTCGCCGAGGCGCCCACCGGCGGCCCCGCCAACCTGGTGGACAGCGTGGTCAAGGTGGCCGACTTCGGGCTGGCCCGCGCGGTCGAGGCGAGCGCCGAGGAGAACGGCAACCAGCTGATGGCGACCGTGGCGTACGTCGCCCCGGAGCTGGTCACCGAGGGGCGCGCCGACCCGCGCACCGACGTCTACTCGGCCGGAATCGTGCTGTTCGAGATGCTCACCGGCCGGGTGCCGTACGACGGTGACCGTGCGGTGGAGGTCGCCTGGCAGCACGTCGACCGGGACGTACCCGCCCCGTCGACGCTGGTCCCGGGGCTGCCGAAGGTCCTCGACGACCTGGTCGGCCGGGCCACCCGCCGGGATCCGGGAGCGCGCCCCACCGACGCCGGCGCGCTGCTGGCCGAGCTGCAGGTGGTCCGGGACGACCTGGGCAACTCGAACTCGCACACCACGGTGCTGCGCCGGGTGGCGGACGAGGCGCCGGTGGCCCAGCCGACCATGGTGGTGGCGGCGGTCCGCCCGGCCGAGCGCCCCGCCTGGGCCCGACTGCCCGAGGCCGGTGGGCAGCGCCCGCACCGGCGCCGGGCCGCCGTCGAGGACGAGACCGTCGGTGCCCGGCTGGCCGGGCTGCGTACCCGGGTGATGGGTTCCCCGCGGGGCCGGCTGGCGGTTACCGCGGCGGCCGTGGTGCTCGGCCTGATGGCCGCGTTCGGCGGCTGGTGGTTCGGGGTGGGGCGGTACACGGTCGCCCCGCAGCTGGTCAGCCTGACCAAGGCCGAGGCGGAGGCACAGGCCGCCCGGGGCGGCTTCACCCTCCGGTACGCCGAGCCCCGCTACGACGAGAAGGTCCCGAAGGACAGCGTGCTGGGGCAGGATCCGACCTCCGCCGCCCGGATCGTCAAGGGCGGCACGATCACCCTGACCCTGTCGCTCGGCCCGGAGCAGGTGTCGGTGCCGGACGTGGTGGGCCAGGACTTCGAGCTGGCCAAGAGCCAGCTCACCGACGCCAAGCTGGTCGCGGTGAAGGGCCCCGCCAAGTACGACGACGCGCTCCCGGCCGGCGTGGTGCTGGAGACCAACCCGAAAACGGGCACGGTGGTCAAGCCCGGCGCGAAGGTGACGCTGGTGCTGAGCAAGGGCCGGGCCCCGATCAGCGTGCCGAACCTGGTCGGCAAGAACATCAACGAGGCGCGGAATCTCCTCGCCCAGCTCGGGCTGACCCCGGTCGAGGCGTACAAGGACTCGGACAAGCCCAGGGACGAGGTCCTCGGCCAGAGCCCGGCCGACGGCGCCGGCGTGGAGAAGGGCACCCAGGTCAAGTTGGAGATCAGCAAGGGGCCGGCGCAGGTGGTCGTCCCCCGGGTCGTCGACATGCCCTGCCAGCAGGCGAAGCAGGTGCTGGAGAGCCAGGGCTTCCCGGTCAACGTCCAGCTCAACCCGAACGGGACGGCCCGCTTCCAGAACCCGGGCGAGAACACTCCGGTGCCCCCCGGCACCACCGTCACGGTGACCTGCCTGTGAGCCCGGTGAGCGCGCGCCGGCGGGTCGGTTCGCACACCCCCACCTCCGGCGGCCTGGCCAAGGCGGCGCTGCCGTACGTCGACGCGGCCGCCTCCGAGGTGGTGCAGGTCTACGTCGCCAACTCGCGGGGCTGGGCCCTGCCAGCCGGCGACCCGGCGCAGGACGCGCTGTTCCGGGACGGCTGCGGCGAGCGCGGGGTGCCCGTCTTCATCCATGCCTCGCTGCTGGTCAACCTCGGCTCCCCCACCCCGGCGACGGTCGAGCGGTCGGCGCAGACCCTGGCGCACGCGCTACGCCGGGGCCGGGCGATCGGCGCCGAGGGGGTGGTCTTCCACGCGGGCAGCGCGGTGGACGCCGGGCACGCCGAGGCGGCGATGCGGCAGGTACGCGAGGCCCTGCTGCCGCTGCTGGACGAGACCGCGGCGGCCGGCGGCCCGATGCTGCTGGTGGAGCCGAGCGCCGGGGGCGGCCGGTCGCTGGCCTCCCGGGTCGAGCACCTGGGCCCCTATCTGGACGCGGTCGAGCGGCACCCGATGATGGGCGTCTGCTTCGACACCTGCCACGCGTGGGCCGCCGGGCACGACCTGGCCGCCGAGGGCGGGATGACGGCGACGCTGGACACCCTGGTCGCCACGGTCGGCCCGGACCGGTTGAAGCTGGTGCACGCGAACGACTCGAAGGACCTGTGCGGCTCGACCCGGGACCGGCACGAGAACATCGGCAAGGGCACCATCGGCGAGCCGGCGTTCGCCGAGCTGATGCGCCACCCCACCACGGCGGGCGTCCCGGTCCTGGTGGAGACCCCCTCGGAGAAGCACGTCGGGCACGCCGCCGACATCGCCGTCCTCAAGCGCCTCCACCCCTGACCCGGCCCCACCCACCACCCCACCCGGACCACCCCGCACCGCGCCAGGCCGCGCCAGGCCAGGCCGCACCGCGCCAGGCCGCGCCACGCCAGGCCGGGCCGCGCCACGCCGAGTTGATCAAGGAGTTTGGGTCAGCCGGCACGCGGATTCTGACGCAAACTCCTTGATCAACAAGCTCCGGTCAGGCGCGGAGGATGCGGGTGAGCAGGTCGGCGGCGCGGTCGACCTGGGTGTCCGACACGTCGAGGTGGGTAACCAGACGGGCGGTACGCGGGCCGAGCACCGAGATCAGCAGGCCCTCCGCCCGCGCGGCGGCAGCGAGGGCCTTCGCGTCGAGCGGATGCTTGGTCAGGTCGAGCGGGACGATGTTGGTCCGCACCGGCGCGGCGAGCACCCCGAACGGGGCGACCGCCTCGGCCAGCCGGGCCGCCTTGGCGTGGTCCTCGGCGAGCCGCTCGACGTGGTGCGCCAGGGCGTACCGGCCGGCGGCGGCGAGGACGCCGACCTGCCGCATGCCGCCGCCCATCCGCTTGCGGACGAACCGGGCCCGGGCGATCCTCTCCGCACTGCCCACGACCAGCGAACCGACCGGGGCGCCGAGGCCCTTGGAGAGACAGACCGACAGGGTGTCGAAGAGCGCGCCGTACTCGGCCAGCGGCACCCCGTCGGCGACGTGCGCGTGCCAGATCCGGGCGCCGTCGCAGTGCAGGGCCAGGTCGTGGTCGTCGGCGATCCGGCGCAGGTCGCGCAGCGTCGCCAGGGGGATCACCCCACCGCCGCCCCGGTTGTGGGTCTGCTCCACGGCGATCGCCCGGGTGGGCACTGCGAAGTAGCCGTCGGGACGGATCATCCCGGCGACCACGTCCGGGTCGAGCTCCGCGCCGACCGCCGGCCAGGTCCGCGACGAGATTCCCCCGTACGCCGCCGCCGCGCCGATCTCGTACGTGACGACGTGCGCGTCGGCGTCGCAGAGCAACTCCTCCCCGGGCGGCACGAGCAACTGGAGGGCGATCTGGTTGGCCATCGAGCCGGTCGGGGCGAACAGCGCCGCTTCGTGCCCGAAGAGCGCGGCGACCTCGGCCTCCAGGGTGGCGACGGTAGGGTCCTCGCCATACACGTCGTCGCCGACGTCGGCGGTGGCCATGGCCTCCCGCATCCCGGCGGTGGGCCGGGTCACCGTGTCGGACCGCAGGTCGATCATGTCGTCAGCCACTGTCATCCCTTCGGCTACCGGCTGCGG
Organism: Micromonospora mangrovicola; assembly: GCF_047200535.1. Classification (NCBI taxonomy): domain Bacteria; kingdom Bacillati; phylum Actinomycetota; class Actinomycetes; order Micromonosporales; family Micromonosporaceae; genus Micromonospora; species Micromonospora mangrovicola. Next base: position 22,101 of record NZ_JBJZOG010000095.1, read on the forward strand.
GGCTCGCAAGCTCACTCCCCGCGTCAGCCACTGTCATCCCTTCGGCTGCCGACTGCGGGGCTCGCAAGCTCACTCCCCGCGTCAGCCACGGAGCATCTCCGCCACCAGGAAGGCCAGCTCCAGCGACTGCTGGGTGTTCAGTCGCGGGTCGCAGGCGGTCTCGTACCGATCGGGCAGGTCGAGGTCCTCGATGCCCTGCGCGCCGCCGAGGCACTCGGTGACGTCCTCGCCGGTCAGCTCCACGTGCAGGCCGCCCGGGTGGGTGTCCAGGCCGCGGTGCACCTCGAAGTAGCCGAGCACCTCGTCGACGATCCGGTCGAAGTGCCGCGTCTTGTAGCCGTTCGAGGACTCGTGGGTGTTGCCGTGCATCGGGTCGCACTGCCAGACCACCTTGGCGCCGGCTGCGGTGACCTTGGCGACGATCGGCGGCAGTGCGTCCCGCACCCGGTGGTTGCCCATCCGGCTGATCAGGGTGAGCCGGCCGGGGATGTTGTCCGGGTTGAGCTTCTCGCACAGCTCGATGGCCTCGTCCGGGGTGGTGGTCGGGCCGAGCTTGACGCCGATCGGGTTGGCGATCCGGGAGATGTAGTCGATGTGCGCGCCGTCGATCTGCCGGGTGCGTTCGCCGATCCAGAGGAAGTGCCCGGAGAGGCCGTACGCCCGGTTGCCGGAGATCCGGGTGAGCGCGCGGTCGTACTCCAGCGCGAGGGCCTCGTGGGAGCAGTAGAGGGTGACCGTCCGCAGCGCCTCGTCGTCGGTCATCCCGCAGGCCCGAATGAACGCGATGGCCCGGTCGATCTCCCGGGCGATCGCCTCGTAGCGCTCGCCGGCCGGCGACTGCCGGACGAAGTCCTTGTTCCAGTCGTGCACCGCGTGCAGGTCGGCCAGCCCGCCGGCCAGGTACGCGCGGAGCATGTTCATCGCGGCGGCCGAGTTGGCGTACGCCCGGATCATCCGTTGCGGGTCGGCGACCCGCGCCTCCGGCGTGGTCTCCAGCGAGTTGATCATGTCGCCGCGGTACGCGGGGAGCCCGCGCGCGTCGGTCGGCAGCGACCGGGGCTTGGTGTACTGGCCGGCGACCCGGGCCACCTTCACCACCGGCAGGGACGCGCCGTAGGTCAGCACGATCGCCATCTGCAGCAGGGTGCGGGCGTTGGCCAGCAGGTGGCTTTCGGTGTTGTCGGCGAAGGTCTCCGCGCAGTCGCCGCCCTGGAGCAGGAACGCCTTGCCCTCGCAGACCAGCGCGAGGCGCTGCCGGAGCTGGTCGACCTCGTACGGGGCGACCACCGAGGGCACCGTGTCGAGCACCTTGCAGACCTCGGCGACCTGGACCGGGTCCGGCCAGGGCGGGGTCTGCGCGCGGGGCAGGTCCCGCCAGCGGTCCAGGCCGAGGGCCGCATCCTCGGCGGAGTTGGCGGTCGGACGGCTGGTCTGCAGGCTCGGGCTGCCCACCGCGGGGTGACTCAGCTGGTGCCACTCATGGCGCATGACAGAAAGCGTACGGCGACCGCCGGGGCGACCCGCCGCCGAGGGGCACGGTTCCGGCCACTGGGAGACGACCGCCACACCCGGGCGGGACGCAGGTCGGCCCGGATGACGGGTCACGGGGTGACGGCCGGCTCCGGGGTGTTGCCGCCCGGCGTCTCACCGGCGATGCACCAGTCGGCCCCGCTGCGGGTGACCGTGAACAGCAGCGGCCGGGTGGCCTTGTGGGACCCGACGGCGACCGTCACGGCCGTGCTGACCTCCTGGCCGTGCGCGCCGGACCGGACGTCGGTGATGGTGGCCTCCGGGACCGTGAAGTGGTCGGCAAAGTCGCCGTTGGGGCCGGTGGCGGCGGCGTCGAAGGACGGCTGGGCGGGCGCGCAGAGCTGGCTGCGACCCGCGTCGACGTCCTTGGCGGCCATCGCGTCGAGGTACGCCTGCACCCGTTCCCGGCTCTTGGCGGCGGCCTCCTCGGCCGGGGCCTTCTGCTGTCCGGCGGAGCCCGAGCCGCTGCCGGAGTCGCCCAGGCCGGCGAGACCGCAGCCGGTCAGGGCGGCCGGCAGGAGCGCGAGCAGGGCGGCGCCGGCGGCCACCCTCCGGTGCGACTGACCCATCGGTCCTCCCATCGACGCGGGGCATCGAGACGTGCCGAGCCGCGAGTGTGCCACATCGACCGGCGGACCGGTCGGCGACCTCCCCATCCTCGCCCCCGATCGCCCCGGTCGGCGGCACCGGCGCGCGGCGGCCGACCGGGGTACGCAGCCCTCCCGGGGCGGGGCGGGGCGGCGTGGCGTGGCGTGGTTAGTCTCGGCTGGCGGCGCGGCGCCGGACCGCGGGCACCGGGGAGGTGAGGCTCATCCTCGCCGTGGCCTCGGTCGACACCGCGTGGTTGCCGCCGGCGGAGCGGTTCGACTTCTGGCAGGACCTGGTGGCCCGCGAGTCGGTGGCCGCCCGGATCGACAGCGCGCACGCGGACGACTTCACCGCCTCGGCCCGGGCGGTCGACCTCGGTGTGGTGCGCCTCGGCGCCTGGCGCCACCCGTCGCTGGACTTCACCCGGACCGCGCGGATGATCAACAGCACCGACCCGGACCGCTACCAGCTCGCCCTGCCGCTGTCCGGACACGGGATGATGTCGCAGGGCCGCCGGACCGGCCGGCTCGACCCGGCCGGCTTCGCCCTCGTCGACACCGTCCGGCCGCACAGCTCCCACCACCGGCCGGACCGGGCGGGCGCGGGACCGGTGGAGACGCTGACCGTCCTGCTACCGCACGGCGCTGCCGCTGCCCGCGCGCCGGGCGGCCGCGCTGCTCGGTGCGGACATTCCCGCCGACCGAGGGATGGGCGCGCTGCTCGCCGGTTTCCTGCGGCGGATCATGGCGCACCCCGAGCAGTACGCGCCGGGCGACGCGCACCGGCTCGGCCGGATCGCCCTGGACCTGATCGCCGGCACGCTGGCCCGGCGGCTGGACGCCGGGCGGGAGCTGCCGGTCGAGGTGCGGGTCACCGGGCTGCGGGCCCGGGTCGAGGCGTTCATCCGGCACCGGCTGGACGATCCGGCGCTGACCCCGCGGCCGCGGCGGAGGCGCACCACCTGTCGCTGCGGTCGCAGCACCGGCTTTTCGAGGGCACCGGCACGACGGTCACCGCGCTGATCCGTACCGGCCGGTTGGATCGCTGCTTCCGGGACCTGGCCGACCCGCGGCTGCGGCTGCGGCTGCGGCTGCGGCTGCGGCTGCGGCTGCTGACCGTGCACCATGGCATAAAAGTCGTAAAAATCGT
>NZ_JBJZOG010000096.1:0-25172 GCF_047200535.1 Micromonospora mangrovicola
CTGAGCGCTCGACCGCGCCGCCGTCAGCCCAGCCGGGACTTCTGCACCTTGCCGAGAGCGTTGCGGGGCAACGACTCCAAAGTGGATCCGCCGGGGACGCTTGTGGACGGCGAGCTGCCGTGCCACGAAATCGATCAGCTCGGGCTCGGCCGCGCCGTCGGCCACCACGTACGCCGTCACCCGCTGCCCGAGCTCGCCGTCCGGTACGCCGACCACCGCCGCCTCGCGTACCGCGGGGTGGGCCAGCAGCGCCTCCTCCACCTCACCGGCGCCGATCCGGAACCCGCCGCTCTTGATCAGGTCGGTGGAGGCCCGCCCCACGATCCGGTGCCGCCCGTCCGGGCCGATCGTCGCGACGTCCCCGGTCCGGAACCAGCCGCCGGCCAGCCACACCGCCGCGTCGGCGTCCGGGCGGCCGAGGTAGCCGTCGCACAGCGTCGGCCCGCGGACCAGCAGCTCACCCATTGCCGCGCCGTCGGCCGGCACCGCCCCGCCGTGCTCGTCGACCAGCCGGGTCTCCACCCCGGGCAGCGGCCAGCCCACCGTGCCCGCCAGCCGGGGCCGGTCCGCCCGCGCGCTCACCGTGATCAGCGTTTCGGTCATGCCCTACCGCTCCACCACCGGGTGGCCGGTGAGCGCGTACAGCCCGGCGAAGACCGTGGCGGACAGCGGTGCGCTCCCCGACACCAGCAGCCGGGCCCCGCGCAGCGCCCGAGCGGCGGACGGGTCGGCGCAGACCCGCGACCAGATCGTCGGCACCCCGAACAGCAGCGAGCCGCCGGCCGCCGCGTACCGCTCCGGCCGGGGCCGCCCCACGTGGTCGAGCCGGCCGCCGAGACGCAGCGGTCCCAGCACGCCCAGCACCAGTCCGTGTACGTGGAACAGCGGAAGCCCGTGCACCAGCAGGTCGTCCGGCGTCCAGGACCAGGCGTCCGCGAGACCGTCGAGGCAGGCGGCGATCGCCCGGCGGGACAGCAGCACACCCTTCGGCAGCCCGGTCGTCCCGCTGGTGTAGAGGATCAACGCCGGCCGGTCGTCCGCCGGCTCCGGGTGGCGGCTCGCCGAGCGGTCCCGCAGCGACACCGGCACCACCGGCAGGTCACCCGCCTCGCCCTCGGCGCCCTCCGCGCGCAGCACCGCCGCCACGGCGGAGTCCCGCAGGATGTGTGCGCGTTCCATCGGACCGGCGTCCGGCGGTACCGGCACCACCGTCACGTCCGCGAGCAGCGCCCCGACGACGCCCACCACCGTCTCCAGCGAGGCGGTCGCCTCCACCGCCACCCGTTCCAGCCCCCGGATCCGGTCGGCCACCGCCGACGCGCTCTCCAGCAGGTGGGTGCCGGAGGCCGCCCGGCCGGCGACCCGGACCGCGTCCGGGCGCGCGTCCGGCGCGTGCGACAGTGCGGTCAGCAGGGCCACGTGGCAGCCTCCCGTGCAGCGGACGCGCGGCCGGCGACCGGGCCGGACCGGAGCCCGACGGGCCCGGCCTGACCGTAACGGGGACCGGGACAGCGGCACCACCCCTAACGGGTACGGCGACCGCACGGCCCGCTGCTATCGTCGGCGTCCGGCCGGCGGCGGACCGGTCCGTCCATCCAGGAACAGGCGGTCACCGGTGGCCCGAGCACGCAACATCCTCCCGCAGGTGCTGCTGGGACTCGTGCTCGTCGCGCTGGTCGTCTCCGGCGTCCGGCCGTACGACCGGCTGACCTGGCTGCTGGAGACGATCTGGGTGATCGTCGGTGTGCCGGTGCTGCTGCTCACCTGGCGCCGGTTTCCGCTGACCACGCTGCTGTGCTGCCTGCTGGCACTGCATGCGTTGATCCTCGTCGCGGGCGGACACTGGAGCTATGCGCGGACCCCGCTCGGCGACTGGGTCCGGAACCTGTTCGACCTGTCCCGAAACCCGTACGACCGGCTCGGCCACTTCGCCCAGGGCTTCGTGCCGGCCGTCCTGGTACGGGAGATCCTGGTCCGCCGCTCACCGCTGCGGGGTAGTCGCTGGCTCGCCCCGCTGGTGGTCTGCGCGTGTCTGGCGTTCAGCGCCTTCTTCGAGTTGATCGAGTGGTGGGCCGCCCTGGCCAGCGGTTCGGCCGCCGATGACTTCCTGGCCACCCAGGGCGACGTCTGGGACACCCAGTGGGACATGTTCCTCGCGCTGGTGGGTGCCGTAGCCTCACTCGCCCTGCTCAGCCGGCTGCACGACCGCGAACTGTCAGCGCTACCGCCGACCGGGTAGAACTCTGCGAGCCGGCTCACTCGTCGCCGACGGTCTCCGTCTCGCCGTCGTGCTGGAACTGAGCGGCCAGGTGCTCGTCGGGCTGCGGGGCCTGCGCCACTGTGTGGTGCGGATCCCCGTCGGGGGAGTAGAGCACGTCGTCGGTCTTGCGGCTCTTCTCCTGCTTCTCCTCGGGCTCCGTCACGTCGGGCTCCTCGTCGTCGCTGTCGCCGTGCCGGCCCGCCGTACCTACCCGGCGGCCCCGGCGTACCCCCACCCTAGGCAGCCGTGCTCCGGCCCCGCAGGCGTTCGCCGGCGGTCATTCCGACCCGGTACCGCCGAAACGGCCCGTCCGGTGGCCGGATACGGCATCGTGGGCGTGGCGGCCGGACCGGGTACGGGGGTGACGGGTGCCGACCAAGGAGATCATCCAGCGGATCGGGGCGCTGCTGGACCTGGCCGGGGTGCTGGTCATCGCGCTCGGCGTCGCCGTCGCCACGGTGGTCTTCCTGCTGCGCTCGTGGCGCACCCGGCAGGTGGTCGACCACTACCGGGCGTACCGGCAGGGTGTCGGCCGGGCCATCCTGCTGGGGCTGGAGTTCCTGGTCGGTGGCGACATCATCCGTACCGTGGCGGTCTCGCCGACCTTCACCAGCGTCGGGGTGCTGGCCCTGATCGTGCTGGTCCGGACCTTCCTCAGCTTCTCCCTGGAGGTGGAGCTGGACGGCCGTTGGCCGTGGCAGGGCAAGGGAACGGCGGGCGGCCCGAGGGTCGGGGCCGGACCGCGATAACCCCCGGGTGTCCGTCGAGCAGCACCCGCCCGTCGACCCGGCGGAGGCGGCCGGGTTCGGGCCGGCGGACCGGGCGAGCCTGGCCGGGCTGCGCTGGTTCCAGCGGCGGATGGGGTCGTACCAGCACGTGCAGGCCCAGCAGCCGCAGACCCTCGGGTATGCGCTGCACGACTCGCCGGTGGGGCTGCTCGCCTGGAACAGCCAGGTGATGGGGGATCTCGACCCGGACACCCTGCTCACCCACGTGTCGATCCACTGGTTCTCCGGCACCGCCGGCTGCGCGCCGCGGATCTACGCCGAGCACGAGCGGCAGGAGCCGCCGTCCGGGCCGACCACCGTCCCGCTCGCGCTCGCCCAGTTCCCGGACGACGCCCACGCCATCCGCCGGTACGCGGAGCGCGACCACGCGGCCATCGTCTCCTGGCGGGAGCACGACCGGGGTGGGCACTACGCCGCCCACCAGGCCCCGGACCTGCTGGTGGCGGACCTCCGCCGGTTCTTCGGCGGGCTGCGGGAGCGGTGGGCGGGCGGTCAGGCCCGGTAGGCCAGCCGGCCTGGGCCGGGATGGCGGTCGGCGCGGTCCTGGTGTCGGCGTCCACCATCGTGATGGCGCTCAACGCGCAACTGCTGGGTTGGGTACGCCTCACACCGGGGCTGGGCTGACCGCATCTGCGGCCCTTATCCGCGCCAGGGCATCGCTGGTGCAAGGTGTAGGAGCCCTTCCGGGTTGCATCTGCGGACCGCTAGGGTGGCCGGGTGACGGTGTTCCGGATCGGTGAGGCCGCCGAACTGCTCGGGGTCAGCGCGGACACGGTCCGCCGCTGGGTCGATGCGGGGCGGCTGCCGGCGGCCCGCGACGAGCACGGCCACCGGGTCGTCGACGGGGTCGACCTGGCCGCGTTCGTCCGCGCCCCGGGGCACCCGGAGCTGTCGTCCGCCCGTAACCGGTTGCGCGGCATCGTCACCGCCGTCGTCAAGGACACCGTCATGGCCCAGGTCGACATCCAGGCCGGGCCGTTCCGGATCGTCTCGCTGATGAGCCGCGAGGCGGTCGACGAACTCGACCTGCAGGTCGGCGCGGTGGCTGTCGCCGTGATCAAGTCGACCACCGTGGTGGTCGAGCGCGCTCCCGCCCCGAAGGGAAGGACCACCCCGTGACCGCACGGTGGATCCGCGCCGTCCTCGCCGGGGCGGCCGCGTTGACCCTCGGCCTGGCCGGCTGCGGCGACGACGGGGCCGCCACGGAGGGCGGCGGCCGGGTGACCGTGTTCGCCGCCGCCTCGCTCACCGAGCCTTTCACCAGGCTGGGCAGGGACTTCGAGGCCGCGCACCCGGGCACCACCGTCACCTTCAACTTCGCCGGCAGCTCAGGGCTCGCCACCCAGATCACCCAGGGCGCCCCGGCCGACGTGTTCGCCGCCGCCTCACCGGCCACCATGCGAACCGTCACCGATGCGGGCGACGCCGCCGGCACCCCGGCCATCCTGGTCCGCAACCAGCTCGTCATCGCCGTGCCCAGGGGCAATCCGGCCGAGGTCGCCGGCCTGGCAGACCTGGCCCGGCCCGGGGTGAAGGTGGCGCTCTGCGCCGAGCAGGTCCCGTGCGGCGCGGCGGCGAGCAGAGCCCTCGACGCGGCCGGTGTCCGGCTCACCCCGGCCACCCTGGAACAGGACGTCAAGGGCGCGCTGGCCAAGGTGCGGCTCGGCGAGGTCGACGCCGCCCTGGTCTACCGCACCGACGTCCGGGCCACCGCCGGCGAGCTGGCCGCCGTCGAGTTCCCCGAGTCCACGCGGGCGGTCAACGACTATCCGATCGTCGTGCTGAAGCATGCCGGCAACCCGGACGGCGCGCGGGCCTTCGTCGACTACGTCCGGTCCGACGCGGGCCGGGCGGTGCTCACCGCCGCCGGCTTCCAACCCCCGCAGGACCGGTGACCCGGCCCACCGCGCCCCGGCAGCGGGCGCCGCTGGCCCTGCTGGTCCCCGCCGGCCTCGGGCTGCTCTTTCTCGTCCTGCCGCTGGTCGGGCTGCTGGCCCGGGCGCCGTGGAGCACCCTGCCCCGACGGATGGCGGAGCCGGGCGTGCGCACCGCGTTGCGGCTGTCGCTGGAGACCGCCACCCTCGCCACAGTGCTCTGCGTGGTGCTCGGCGTACCGCTGGCGTGGCTGCTCGCCCGGGTCGAGTTCCCCGGCCGGCGGCTGGTGCGCGCCCTGGTCACCGTGCCGCTGGTGCTGCCCCCGGTGGTCGGCGGGGTGGCGCTGCTGCTGGTTTTCGGCCGTCGCGGGCTGCTCGGGTCCTGGCTGGACACCGCCTTCGGGGTCACCCTGCCGTTCAGCACCGCCGGAGTGGTGCTCGCCGAGGCGTTCGTGGCCATGCCGTTCCTGGTCATCGCCGTCGAGGGGGCGTTACGCGGAGCCGACCGGCGGTACGAGGAGGCGGCGGCCACCCTCGGCGCCGGACGCTGGACCACCTTCACCCGCGTCACCCTGCCGCTGGTCGCCCCCGGCGTCGCGGCGGGCGCGGTGCTCTGCTGGGCCCGCGCGCTCGGCGAGTTCGGCGCGACCATCACCTTCGCCGGCAACTATCCCGGCCGCACCCAGACCATGCCGCTCGCCGTCTACCTGGCTCTGGAGAGCGACCTCCGGGCCGCGATCGTGCTCAGCCTCATCCTGCTCACCGTCTCGGTCGCCATCCTCGCCGGGCTGCGCGACCGCTGGGTCGGCACGCCGTGACCGCCCCGCCGCTGCTCGACGCGCACCTGGTCGCCGACCGGGGCGCCTTCCACCTTGACATCCGGCTGCGGATCGCCGCCGGGGAGGTGGTCGCGCTGCTCGGCCCGAACGGGGCCGGCAAGACCACCGCGCTGCGTACCCTGGCCGGGCTGCACCCGCTGACCGCGGGCCACCTCACCCTCGCCCGCGTGGACCTGGACCGGCCCGACCGGGGGGCCCGGGTCCCGCCGGAACGGCGGCCGGTCGGCGTGGTCTTCCAGGACTACCTGCTCTTCCCGCACCTCAGCGCGCTGGACAACGTCGCCTTCGGGCCGCGTCGGCACGGCGCCGACCGGCGAGCGGCGCGGGCCCGGGCGCAGGGCTGGCTGGACCGGGTGGGCCTGGGCGAGCGGGCCTGGGACAAGCCCCGGCAGCTCTCCGGCGGGCAGGCGCAGCGGGTCGCGCTGGCCCGGGCGCTCGCCGTCGAACCCACCCTGCTGCTGCTCGACGAGCCCCTGGCCGCGCTCGACGCCGCCACCCGGCTGGACACCCGCGCTGAACTCCAGCGGCACCTGGGCGAGCACTCCGGGGCCACCCTGCTGGTCACCCACGACCCGCTGGACGCCCTGGTGCTCGCCGACCGGCTGGTCATCGTCGAGCACGGCCGGGTGGTCCAGGAGGGCGATGCGGCCGCCGTCACCGCCCGGCCGCGCACCGACTACGTGGCCCGGCTGGTCGGCCTCAACCTGCACCGGGGACGCGCCGACGGGCACGCCGTCACGGTCGGCGGGCTCACCCTCACCACCGCGGACACCGTGCACGGGGCGGCCTTCGTCGCCTTCCCGCCGGCCGCCGTGGCGCTGCACCGGGACCGCCCCGACGGCAGCCCGCGCAACGTCTGGCCGGCCACCGTCGCAGGCGTGCAGCGGCACGGCGACAACCTGCGCGTCCAGCTCGACGGGCCGGTCCCCGTCGCGGCCGACGTCACGCCCGCCGCGGCCGCCCACCTGGGGTTGCGCCCCGGCCAGCCGGTCTGGGCGGCGGTGAAGGCGGCCGAGACCCGCGCGTATCCGGCGTGACGGACACCTCTGGACGCTCGTTGATACGTGAGAAAGGTTTGACCTGGCTCCGTCCGGTCATCGAACAGGGGGAGCGACGAGGAGAGGGGAACGGGGTGCCCGACACGACCCACATCCGGTCCAGCCACGAGGTGGTCCTGCCGGACGACGTGACCGACCCGCTGCTCTGGCGGGCGGCGTACGACGTGGCCGCCGCGCACGAGCCCGACGAGACGGGCCGCTGTCCCAGCCTGCTCTGCGGCGGCCGCGCCGCGCCCTGCGACACCCTGATCGACGCCCGCCGCGCGATGCTCCTGGCCCGCGCCGACGCCTCGGCCGAGCGCCCGTCCCCCGGCGGCGACGCCGCGACCCCGCGACCCCGCTCCCGCCGCCGCAAGGCCGCCTGACCATCCCGCCGCTCCACCCACCGGCGCGGGCCGCCCGCGCCGGTGGCGCGAGCCGCGCAACTTCGGGGAAAGTGCTGCCTCCCGCTCGCCGCGAGGCAGCACTTTTCGGGAGAATTGTGCGGATCGGTGTGTGGCACGACCGGACCGGGCGGAGGCCGGGTCAGTGGCCGGGGGGCGGGCCGAAGGCGGTGAGGAAGCGGTCCCGGAAGGCGTCCATCCGCCATACCGGGGCCCCCGGGCCGGGGCGCAGGCCGTCCTGCCAGCCCCAGCCGGTGATCCGGTCCAGCACCTTCGGGTCCTTCGCCACGATGGTGATCGGCACGTCCCGGCCGGCGCCCTCGCCCGTCACCGTCGCGGCCGGCTGATGGTCGCCGAGGAAGACCAGCACCAGGTCGTCCCCGCCGTAGGTCAGCACGTACGACACCAGGGTGCCCAGCGTGTACCGGATGGAGTGCGCGTAGTCGGCGCGGATCTGCCCGCCGTCGCGCTGCACCACGTCCCGGCTGCCCCCGGTACGGATGGACGCCTCGTCGAAGATCGACCCGTCGCCGACCGCGTCCCACGGCACCGGCTCCGGAATGGCCGACCAGGGGGAGTGGCTGGACACCAGCGGGATCTCCGCCATGATCGGAGCGTGCGGCCGGGCCCGTTCCAGGCGCTGGAAGGTGGCCAGGGTGTACTGGTCCGGCATCGGCGCGTAGCTGAACTTCGGCCCGCGGTAGCCGAGCCGCTTGGCGTCGTAGTACCGGTCGTAGCCGAAGAACTTCCCCTCCGGCCACGGCTGGGTGGCCGCCGGCAGCACGCCGATCGTCTGCCAGCCGGCCCGGCGGAACGCCCCGTTGAGGGTGAGCCGGTCCCCGGCCAGCAGGTCCCGGTGCCGTTGGTTGTTGTCGATCCACAGGCCGGAGAGCAGGGTGGCGTGGGCCAGCCAGCTGCCGCCGCCGAAGGTGGGCGAGGTGAGAAATCCGCTGCGGGCGTCGTACCCGGCGGCGCGCAGCCGGCGATAGCCGTCGTCGAGCACCGCGTCCACGCCGGGCGACAGCTCGGGATCCTCCACGGCGTCCCGGCCGTAGCTCTCCACGAACGCGACCAGCACGTCCTTGCCGCGCAGCCCGGTCAGCAGCCGGTCGCCCGGCACGTTCCGGTACGCGTCGGCGGCGGCCTCCCCGGCGAACACCTCGCGATCGCGCAGCCCGGCGCGGATCTGCCCGGCGTGCGCGGCCACCAGTGCCGTCGCCTCCCGGTCGGCGATCGGCACGCCGGCCGTGAGCCGTACCCCGAAGAGGGCGCAGCCCAGCCAGAGCACGGCGAGGGCGGCGACCACCCGCGCCGACGTGCGACGGTGCCGGCCGAGCAGCCGGGTTAGCCGCAGCACCGCCAAGGTCACCAGCACCGGCAGGCCGACGGCGGCCAGCAGCGCCCCGGCCGCGGCGGCGATCGCGCCGGCCCGGCCCGTCGAGTCGGTGAGGTAGCCGAACCCGTCGTCGAACAGCCCCCAGTCGAGCAGCACGTCGAACGGCCGGTCCCGGGCCACGAAGAAGCCCAGGTCCAGCAGCTTCAGCACGATGAGCAGGCCGAGCAGCAGCCCCGCCAGCGCGGCGACGGGCCGGCGTACCCGGGGCGGGAGGACGAGCAGCAGCGCCGCCGCGACCGGTACCTCCACCGGGATCCGCGGCACGGCGGCGGGCCCGATCCGGGCCGGATCGTCGGGCAGCACGAGCGCCGCCACCACCAGCAGCGCGGCGAGCCCGGTGAGACCGGCGGCGGCGATCCGCCGACCCCGCGACGGCTGCGCCGCGGGGGCCGGCCGCGCGCACCCGTCCCGCGCCGCCGTCCGGTCGGTCGGGGTGGCGGTGGCCCCGGCCGTCGACCCTGTCCCGGCCGGCGTCGCCGGTGCGGCCGGCCCGGGGGCGGTGGGTTCGCCGGCCGGGGCGGTCGCGGACGGTCGGCGGAGGCGGGCGAGGAGTGACACGGGGGCATCCTTCGGCTGGGGTTGAGGGGGTCAGACGGGCTGGTGGGCGGCGACCCCGGCGGCGGCCGGTGCCGGCCGGGCCGCCGGGCCGGCCGGCTCGGCGGCCCGGCCGGTCGGCTCGAGAACGAGGCGGTTCGGCCGCGTACCGACCCGCACGACGAAGCTGGTCGGGGCCGCCGGCGCGGGGCGGTGCCGCCACAGCCAGGCGACGTCGTGGCCGAACGACTCGACCAGCAGGGCCAGCGCGCCCGCCACCAGCACCGTGGCGGCCACCGGCGGCAGCAGCCCGCTCGCCGCCACCGTCAGCAGCACGCCCTGAGCGGCGGCGACCACCTTGCGCCAGTGCCGTGGTGGCAGGGGGTGCCGCAGCCAGGGCAGCACCCAGCTCGCCGCGACGAAGGCGTACCGCATCCCGCCGATGGTCAGGACCCAGCCGCCGACGGACGGCGCGAGGTGGACGCTGAGCACGAGGATCAGGAACGCGTCGACCTCCATGTCGAAGCGTGCGCCCAGCGGACTGGCCGTGCCGGTGTGCCGGGCGACCCGCCCGTCGACCGCGTCCAGGGCGAGCGCCACGCCGGTCAGCGGCACCAGCACCGCCACCGGCGCCGGCCCGGATCCGGTGGACGCGACCAGGGCCAGTACCCCGCCGACCAGCAGCGCCCGGGCCAGGGTCACCCGGTCTGCGGGGCCGAGCCGGTCCGCGCCGGCCGCCCGGAGGCCGCGCCGGAGCAGGCCACCGAGCACCACCGCGTACGCCAGGCCGGCGAGCCAGCCCGCCGCGCCGAGCCCCACCGTGCCGGCGAGCCCGCCGAGCAGGAGGATCTGGACGGTCAGCCCGACCAATGGGCCATTTCGAACCGTGGACACCCTGCCTCCGTGTCTATGATCGACAACCCTGCCACCAGACACGGGAAAAGTGTCCGTTCGGTTCGGTCCGAAGCGGCGGAAGAGGAGAATTTGTGACCCGCGACGCCCGCGCCTTCTGGCTCCGCGCCCCCGGCGAGGGTGAGCTGCGTCCGGTCGACCTCCCGCCGCCCGGCCCGGACGAGGTGCTGGTCCGGACCCGGTTCTCCGGGGTCAGCCGGGGCACCGAGACCCTCGTCTTCGCCGGCCGGGTCCCCGCCGACCAGCACGCCGCGATGCGGGCCCCGTACCAGGAGGGCGACTTCCCCGCCCCGGTGAAGTACGGCTACCTCAGCGTCGGCACGGTCGAGGCGGGACCGGACGCGCTGCTCGGCCGAACCGTCTTCTGCCTGTACCCCCACCAGAGCGCGTACGTCGTCCCGGCCGACGCCGTGGTGGTCGTGCCCGAGCGGGTGCCGGCCGCCCGGGCGGTGCTCGCCGGCACGGTGGAGACCGCGGTGAACGCGCTCTGGGACGCCGCACCGCTGGTCGGCGACCGGGTGACCGTGATCGGCGGCGGCATGGTCGGCTGCTGCGTCGCCGCCCTGCTCGCCGGCTTCCCCGGCGTGCGGGTCGAACTGGTCGACGCGGACCCGGCGCGGGCCGGGGTGGCCGCCGCACTCGGCGTCGACTTCGCCCTCCCCGCCGACGCGGTCGGCGAGCGGGACATGGTGGTGCACGCCAGCGCCACCGCCGCCGGCCTGCAACGCGGCCTGGACCTGCTCCGCCCCGAGGGCACCGTGCTGGAGCTGAGCTGGTACGGCGACCGGCCGGTCATCCTCGCCCTGGGCGGGGCGTTCCACTCCCGGCGGCTGACCATCCGCAGCAGCCAGGTCGGCACGGTCTCGCCCCGGCGGGCCGACCGCAGCTACGCCGACCGGCTGGCGCTCGCCCTGGACCTGCTCGCCGATCCGGCGTTCGACGCGCTGCTCACCGGCCGGTCCCGCTTCGCCGACCTGCCCGATGTGCTGGCCCGGCTCGCCTCGGGCCGGCTGTCCGCGCTCTGCCACCTCATCACCTACGACGAGGAGTGATCCGTGTTCAGCGTGACCGTCCGGGACCACATGATGGTCGCCCACAGCTTCCGCGGCGAGGTGTTCGGCCCGGCCCAGCGGCTGCACGGCGCCACCTTCGTCGTCGACGCCACCTTCCGCCGGCCGGACCTCGACGCCGACGGGATCGTGGTCGACATCGGCCTGGCCACCGCGCAGCTCAAGGCCGTCCTCGGCGACCTCAACTACCGCAACCTGGACGAGGAGCCGGCCTTCGCCGGGACGAACACCACCACCGAGGTGCTGTGCCGGACCGTCGCCGACCGGCTCGCCGAGGCGGTGCACGCGGGACGTCTCGGCGACGGGGCGCGCGGCCTCGCCGGGATCACCGTCACCCTGCACGAGTCGCACGTCGCCTGGGCCAGCTACGAGCGGTCCCTGTAGCCCGGATGAACGCCGTCCACGTGGTGCTGCCGGGCGACATCGACGACCCGGCCACCCCCAGCGGCGGCAACGCGTACGACCGGCGGGCCTGCCAGGGCCTGGCCGCGCTCGGCTGGACCGTGCGCGAGCACCCGGTGCCCGGCGGCTGGCCGCACCCGGGGCCGGGGGAGCGGGCCGCCCTCGCCGGAGTGCTCGCCGCGCTGCCCGACGACGCCCTCGTCCTGCTCGACGGCCTGGTCGCGTCGACCGTGCCGGAGGTGCTCGCCCCGCACGCCCGGCGGCTGCGCCTGGTGGTGCTCGTGCACCTGCCGCTGGACGACGCGGCCGAGGCCCGGACGCTGGCGGTGGCGGCCGGTGTCGTCGCCACCAGCGGGTGGACCCGGCGGTGGCTGCTCGACCGGTACGCGCTGCCGCCCGACCGGGTGTCGGTTGCCGCGCCCGGGGTGACGGCCGCGCCGGTCGCCCCCGGCACGCCGGCGGGCACCCGGCTGCTCTGCGTCGCGGCGGTCACCCCGCTCAAGGGGCACGACGTGCTCGCCACCGCCCTGGCCGCGGTCGCCGACCTCGACTGGACCTGCGACTGGGTCGGCGCGCTCACCCGGGACCCGGGCTTCGTCCGCCGGCTGCGTCGTCGGCTCGCCGACGCCGGCCTGGCCGACCGGGTACGCCTGCCCGGCCCCCTCGTCGGGGCCGCGCTCGACGCCGCATACGACGCCACCGACCTGCTGGTCCTGCCGTCCCGGCGGGAGACCTACGGCATGGTGGTGACCGAGGCCCTCGCTCGGGGGATGCCGGTGCTCGGCAGCGACACCGGCGGCCTGCCCGAGACGCTCGGGCAGGCCCCGGACGGCACCCGACCCGGGCTGCTGGTGCCGCCCGGCGACCCCGACGCGCTGGCCGGCGCGCTGCGCCGCTGGCTGACCCGCCCGCCGCTGCGGGCCCGGCTGCGGCATGCCGCCCGGCAGCGGCGGGACACCCTCACCGACTGGACGGTCACCACCGACCGGCTGGCGGCGGCCCTGAAGGAGGCGACGGTGGCATGACCACGCAGCTACCCCCGGACTTCGCCGACTGGCTGCGGCTGCGCGAGCCGGCCGACGCGTCGGCCCGCTCGGTGGAGCTGGCCGACGCGCTCCGCCGCCGGATCCCCGCCGGCCGGCCCCTGGTCGTGCACGATCTGGGCAGCGGCACCGGTTCGATGGCCCGCTGGCTCGCGCCGCGGCTGCCCGGGCCGCAGCACTGGGTGCTGCACGAGCGGGACGCCGAGCTGCGCCGGCTCGCCACCGTCGAGCCGGTGCACGCCGCCGACGGCAGCCCGGTCAGCGTGGCCACCCGGGGCTCCGACATCACCCGGCTGACCGCCGCCGACCTGGCCGAAGCCCACCTGGTCACCGCGTCCGCGCTGCTGGACATGCTCACCGCCGAGGAGATCGAGCGGATGGTCGCGGCCTGCGCCGGCCACCCCACGCTGTTCGCGATCTCGGTGCTCGGCCAGGCCGGGTTCACCCCGGCCGATCCGCTCGACGCCGAGTTCGAGGCCGCGTTCAACGCCCACCAGCGGCGCACCGTCGCCGGCCGGAGCCTGCTCGGCCCGGACGCCGTGGACGCCGCCGTGGCGGCCTTCCGCCGTCGGGGGGTGCCGGTCGAGGTCCGGTCCAGCCCGTGGCGGCTCGGGCCGGAGCAGGCCGCGCTGACCGCCGAATGGCTGACCGGCTGGCTCGACGCCGCCGTCGAGGAGCGGCCCGAACTGGCCGGCGTGGCCGGGGCGTACCGGGAACGGCGGCGGGCGGAGGCGGCGGCCGGCCGGCTGCGGGTGGTGCTGCAGCACGCCGATCTGCTCGCCGGGTGAACCGCAGGGCGTCCTCGCACGTGACATCCGGTGGACCAAGGGAGGACCAGTTGTCACACGCCACCGTCGCCGCGCCCGCCGCCGCCGCGCTCGTCGTTCCGGCCCGGCCCGCCGCGTTCGTCGCGCCGGTCGCCCGCGCCGGGTCGGGCACGCCCTCGGGCCCCGCCGCGCCGGCCCGCTCGCCCTGGGCGTGGGTCCGCGTCCTCGGCGGGCTGGGTGTTCTCGCCGCCCTGGTCTGGCGGGTGGGCACCGCCCCGTTCCTCGCCGGGCTGCGACTGATCGACGCGCCGGCCCTCACCGCCGCGCTCGCTATCGGTGCGCTCACCACCGTCTGCTGCGCCTGGCGCTGGTCCCTCGTGGCCGGCGGGCTGGGCGTACGGCTGCCGCTGGGCACCGCCGTCGCGCACTGCTACCGGGCGGTGTTCCTGAACTCCACCCTCCCCGGCGGGGTGCTCGGTGACGTGCACCGCGCGGTCCGGCACGGCCGGGACGCCGGGGACGTCGCCCGGGGGGTCCGGGCCGTGGTCTGGGAGCGGACCGCCGGTCAGCTGGTCCAGCTGGTGATCGCGTTGGTGGTGCTGGCGGCGCTGCCCTCGCCGGTCCGGCCGCACCTGCCGGCGCTGCTCGCCGGGCTGGCCGTGGTCGCGGCCGGGGTGGCGCTGGCCGCCGCGGCGCTGCCCCGCTGCGGGGCCTCCCGCTTGGCGCGGGTGACGCGGACGGCGGTGGCGGACGTCCGGGCCGGGTTGCTCGCCCGCCGTACCTGGCTGGGTGTGGCGACGGCCTCCGCCGTGGTGGTCGCCGGCCACCTGGCCACCTTCGTCGTCGCGGCGCGCACCGCGGGCGTCGACGCGCCGCTGTCGCGGCTGCTGCCGCTGACCCTGCTGGCCCTGCTCGCGATGGGGCTGCCCGCGAACGTGGCCGGCTTCGGGCCGCGCGAGGGGGTCGCCGCCTGGGCGTTCGCCGCCGCCGGCCTGACCGCCGCCCAGGGGGTCGCCGCCGCCACCGTGTACGGGGCGTTGGTGCTGGTCGCCAGCCTGCCCGGGGCGGCGGTCCTGGTGTGCCGCCGGCCGCCTTCCCGGCTGTCGGGCGACTGTCGGTGGTCCCGCCTACGGTGAGGGTGCGAGGTGTGCGTTGCCGGCCCGCCCGGCAGCCCCGGACGGAGGAAACATGGACGAAACGCTGCCCACCGCAACGGTCCGGACCCAGGTCACGGTGCCGCTGCGCTTCCCCGACGGGTACGTCACCACCGCCCGGGTGCACTCCTTCCACGGCCTGGTGGACGGCCGGGAGCACCTCGCGTTCGGGCTCGGTGACCGGGGTGCCGCGGACCGGTCCCACCCCGACCTGACCCCGCCGCTGGTCCGCCCGCACAGCGAGTGCCTCACCGGGGACGTCTTCGGCAGCCAGCGTTGCGACTGCGGGCCGCAACTGCGGGAGGCGGTCGAGCGGATCGCCGAGGCCGGTGGATACCTGCTCTACCTGCGCCAGGAGGGCCGGGGCATCGGCCTGTACGCCAAGCTGGAGGCGTACGCCCTGCAGGACGGCGGGCTGGATACGTACGAGGCGAACGAGGCGCTGGGCCGGGGCGCCGACGAGCGGGACTACACGGTGGCCGCGCAGATGCTCGCCGCGCTGGGCGTGACCCGGGTGGCCCTGCTCAGCAACAACCCGGACAAGGCCGACCAGCTCGACCGGCTGGGCGTGACGGTGGTCGACCGGGTGCCCACCGGGGTGCACCTGTCCCCGGCCAACGCCGGCTACCTCGCGGCCAAGGTGACCCGCGCCGACCACGCCCTCGACCTGCCGTTCGTGCCATGACCGCCCGGCCGTACGTGCTGCTCAGCTGCGCGATGTCGATCGACGGCTACATCGACGACGCGTCCAGCGCACGGCTGCTGCTCTCCAACGACTCCGACCTCGACCGGGTCGACGAGGTCCGGGCCGCCGCCGACGCGATCCTGGTCGGTGCCGCCACCGTGCGGCGGGACGACCCGCGGCTGCTGGTGCGCTCCGCGCGGCGGCGCGCCGACCGGGTGGCGCGCGGCCTGCCGCCGTCCCCGGTGAAGGTCACCGTCACCGGCAGCGGGGACCTCGACCCGACCACCCGGTTCTTCACCTTCGGCGACGGGGCGAAGCTGGTCTACTGCCCGAGCGGCGCGGTGGAGAAGACCCGCGAGCAGGTGGGCGAGGTGGCGACCGTGGTCGACGGCGGTGAGCCGCTCACCCCGGCGGTGGTGGTCGACGACCTGGCCGGCCGGGGCGTCCGCCGGTTGATGGTGGAGGGTGGGGGCAGCCTGCACTGCCAGTTCCTCACCGCCGGCCTCGCCGACGAGCTGCATCTGGTGGTCGCGCCGTTCTTCGTCGGGGACTGCCGGGCACCCCGATTCGTCGGGGACGGCCGCTTCCCGTGGCACCCGGGCCGGCGCGCCCGGGTGGTCGAGGTCCGCCAGATCGACGACGTCGTGCTCACCCGCTACGCCCTCTCCGACCGCTGCGACGGGTAGCGGCAGCGGTGGCGGGTCAGAGCACCTGGGACAGGAAACGCCGCAGCCGTGGATGCTCCGGCGACTCGAAGACGGCGGCCGGTTCGCCGGCCTCCAGCACCACGCCGGCGTCCATGAAGGCCACCGTGTCGGCGACCTCGCGGGCGAACCCCATCTCGTGGGTGACCACCACCATGGTCATGCCGGCGGCGGAGAGGTCGGCCATCACCCCGAGTACGCCCTTGACCAGCTCGGGGTCGAGCGCCGAGGTGGCCTCGTCGAAGAGCATCACCTGCGGGCGCAGGGCCAGCGCCCGGGCGATCGCCACCCGCTGCTGCTGGCCGCCGGAGAGGTGCCCCGGCCGGGCGTCGGCCCTGCCGGCCAGCCCGACCAGGTCGAGCTGCTCGCGGGCGATCCGCACCGCCTCCTCCTCGGGCAGCTTCTTCAGCTTGCGCAGGGCGAGGGTGATGTTGCGCAGCACGGTCAGGTGCGGGAAGAGGTTGAACTGCTGGAACACCATGCCGACCCGCCGGCGCAGCGCGTCGGGGCCTTCGCCCAGCACGCTGCGCCCGTCCAGCAGCACGTCGCCGCGGTCCGGCTCGATCAGCCGGTTGACGGTGCGCAGCAGGGTGGACTTGCCGGAGCCGGAGGGCCCGATCACGCAGGCGGTGGCGCCCCGGGCCACGTCCAGGTCGACGCCGCGCAGCACCCGGTGCGCGCCGAAGGCCAGGTGGACGTCGCGGACGGCGAGGCTGACCGAGGTGGCGCTGGTGGTGCTCATTTCGGGTCCTTCCCGGTCGGTGCCGCCGCGCCGGCGGGCGTGAGGTCGGGGTCGGGATCGGGGGCGGCGACCGCCCGGCCCTGGCGCAGCCGGCGGTCGATCCGGTTGACCGCGTGGGTCAGCGGCACGGTCAGCGCCAGGTAGCACAGGCCGGCCAGCAGCAGCGCGGACTCGTTGCCGGTGGTGGCCGCGTGGTCCTGGCCGATCCGGAACAGCTCCCGCTGGCTGGCCACCAGGCCGAGGAAGTAGACCAGGCTGGAGTCCTTGATCAGGGCGATCAGCTGGTTCACCCAGGCCGGCAGCACCCGGCGTACCCCCTGCGGAACGACGACCAGGCGCATCGCCTCGCCCCAGGAGAAGCCGAGCGTGCGGGCACCTTCCAGTTGGGCTGCCTCGACGCTCTGGATGCCGGCGCGGAAGATCTCCCCGAGGTAGGCGGCGGCGATCAGCGACAGGGCCAGCACGCCGAGCGGGTAGGGGTCGGGGCCCCACACCCGCATGCCCAGCGGCGCCAGGCCGACGCCGATGAGCAGGATGGTCGCCGCCGCCGGCAGGCCGCGGAACACGTCCGTGTAGACCCGGGCCGGCCACCGCAACCAGCGGGTACGCGAGATGCCCGCGATCGCCAGCAGCAGGCCCAGCACCGAGCCGAGCAGGGCGGCGGAGATCGCCAGGATCAGCGTGTTGGGCAGCCCGACGGTCAGCATCTCGGGCAGCGCCTGCCGCATCGAGTCCCAGTCGAAAAAGGTTTCCCAGAGGGTGCTCAGTGGATCCATGGCTCCGTCCGCCCTGCTCGTCTGCGTTGTCGCGGTCAGGAGGCCGCCGACGCCGAGGCTGCCGGCGCACTCCCGCTGCCCGGTGTGAAGTCGGCCGGGATCGGCCGGCCCGGGTAGTACTGCGCCTGCAGCCGGCTCCAGGTGCCGTCGGCGATCACCTCGTCGAGGCCCCTGTTCAGCGCCTCGCGCAGCTTGTCGTTCCCCTTGGCCACCGCGTAGGCGGTCGGGGCCGGGCTGAGTTGCTTGGCGGCCACCCTGATCCGGCCGTTGCTGTCGGCGGCGGACTTGTCGCCGATCTCGGCGGGGGCGATCCACGCGTCGGCGGTGCCGGCCTTGAGCTGGTTGATCGCGCCGTTGTAGTCGGGCACCCGGACCGGGTTCAGGTTCTGCTTCGTGGCGTAGTCGTCCTGCACGGTGCCCTGCACGACCACCACCCGCTTGCCGGTGAGCCGGTCGAAGCCGGTGATCGACGAGCCGGCCGGCACGTCGAGCCCGAAGTAGCCGAAGTCGTAGCCGTTGCCGAAGTCGACGGTCTTCCGTCGTGCCTCGGTGATGGTGATGGACGAGCTGCCCACGTCGAACTTGTGGTTGTTGACCTGGGACAGCAGGGCCGAGAAGTCGGTGCCGACGAACTCCACCCGCAGCCCCACCTTGGCGGCGACCGCGCTGAGCAGGTCGTTGTCGAAGCCGGTGAACTTGCCGTTCTTCAGGTAGACGTTCGGCGGGGCGTCGGTGAGCGTGCCGGCCCGGATGACGCCGGGCCGGAGCAGGTTGTACGGGTTGTCGGCCTCGCCGGTGGAGCCGTTGTCGCCGCAGCCGGTGAGCGCGGTGACGGCGAGCACGGCGGCGGCGCCGAGCGCGGCGAAGCGGGTCAACGTGGTTCGGATGCGCACGGTTTTCTCCAGAGTGGACGGTGGCGCGGGCGCGCGCCGATGACGGCGCCGCCGGACATGGGGCGGAGCCGCGAGGGGTGGATCGGGGAAGGAGGGGAGTGGCGCTCAGCGTGCGCCGAAGCGACGACAGGCGTCGCCGCACACCCGCATCAGGTCGACGTGCCGGCGCTTGACCAGCGCGAAGCGCGCCGGGTACGCGACGATGTCGACGGGTGGGGTGCGGAAGTGAGCAGACATGGTTCCCCCTGGTCGTTGCTGACCTGGGCACCAGGCCACGCTTGCGCCGGCGGCTGCCGGCGCCTGGTCCTCACCCGGGGCACCCCACCGCGGAGGAGGGTTGCCGGCCAGCGAGCCGGGGCTTGGCGCTGGCGCTCATGACCTGCCGAGAAGGCTAGCAGCAGCGCCGCCCTCGAAGTCCAGCCGTTATGACCACCCTCACGCGGCGTCCCTCACCACCCCGTCGCGGGTGTTGCTATGCAACGAGTTGCATAGCAAGATGGCCGGCATGTCGCTGGACCACGCCATCCTCGTCTCGCTGCTGGAGCAGCCCGCCTCCGGCTACGAGCTGGCCCGGCGCTTCGACCGCTCGATCGGCCGCTTCTGGACCGCAACCCACCAGCAGATCTACCGGGTGCTCAGGCGGATGGAGAGCGACGACTGGATCACCGCCGAGGAGGTCGGCCAGGAGGGTCTGCCCGACAAGAAGGTCTGGTCGGTCGGCCCCGCCGGACGTGCCGCCCTGGTCACCTGGCTGCGCGCCCCGGTGCAGCCGGAGGCGGTCCGGCACGAGCTGGCCGTCAAGATCCGCGGCGCCGCGTTCGACGACGCGGACGGCCGCGCCGCCCTGGTCGCCGAGGTCGAGCGCTACCGCGCCGACCACGCGGCCACCCTCGCCGGCTACCTGGCCGGCGAGCGCCGCGACTTTCCGGACCCCACCGCCCTGGACGCCCGGGGATCGCTCCAGCACGTCGTGCTGCGCGGCGGCATCGCCTACGAGCGGATGGTGCTGGCATGGCTCGACGACGTCCTCGCCACCCTCCGCGCCCTCGATCCCTCCACCATCAGGAAGGCGAACCCGTGACCGATCCGCTGCTGTTCCACCCGCCCACCTACGACCCCGCGCACCTCGACGAGACCTCCCGGCGGCTGCTGCGCGCCACCGTGGACTGGTTCGAGCAGCGCGGCAAGCGGGCCCTCGTCGAGAGCTACAACCACCACGAGTGGTACGCCGACTTCCTCGACTTCGCCGCCAAGGAGGGCCTCTTCGCCACCTTCCTCACTCCGGCCGCCGACGCGGCCGGCGACCCGGAAAAGCGCTGGGACACCGCCCGCAACGCCGCGCTCAGCGAGATCCTCGGCTTCTACGGCCTCGGCTACTGGTACGCCTGGCAGGTCACCGTGCTCGGCCTCGGGCCGGTCTGGCAAAGTGAAAACGCCGAGGCCCGGGCCCGCGCCGCCGCGCTGCTCGACGAGGGACACGTGATGGCCTTCGGCCTCTCCGAGCGGACGCACGGCGCCGACATCTACTCCACCGACATGCTGCTCACCCCCGACGGGGAGGGCGGCTTGCGGGCCACCGGCGGCAAGTACTACATCGGCAACGGCAATGTCGCCGGACTGGTCTCCGTGTTCGGCCGCCGCGCCGACGTCGAGGGCCCCGACGGCTACGTCTTCTTCGCCGCCGACAGCCGCCACCCCGCGTACCGCCTCGTGCGCAACGTGGTCAACGCGCAGATGTACGTCAGCGAGTTCCGGCTGGAGGACTACCCCGTGCGCGCCGAGGACGTGCTGCACACCGGGCAGTCCGCCTTCGACGCCGCGCTGAACACCGTCAACGTCGGCAAGTTCAACCTGTGCACCGCCTCCATCGGCATCTGCGAGCACGCCATCTACGAGGCGGTCACCCACGCCCACCACCGCGTGCTCTACGGCCGGCGGGTCACCGACTTCCCGCACGTGCGGCGTGAGCTGACCGACGCGTACGCCCGGCTCGTGGCGATGAAGCTGTTCAGCGACCGGGCGGTCGACTACTTCCGCACGGCCGGCCCGGACGACCGGCGGTACCTGCTGTTCAACCCGATGACCAAGATGAAGGTCACCACCGAGGGCGAGAAGGTCATCGACCTGCTCTGGGACGTCATCGCCGCCAAGGGCTTCGAGGCGGACACCTACTTCGACAAGGCCGCGAAGGACATCCGCGGTCTGCCGAAGCTGGAGGGGACGGTGCACGTCAACCTGGCGCTGATCCTCAAGTTCATGCCGAACTACCTGTTCCGGCCGGCCGAACACCCACCGGTGCCGACCCGCCACGACAGGTCCGACGACGAGTTCCTCTTCCGGCAGGGCCCGGCCCGCGGACTCGGCGCGATCCGCTTCCACGACTGGCGCACCCCGTACGACGCGCACGCCCACCTGCCCAACGTCGCCCGGTTCCGGGAGCAGGCCGACGGGCTGTGCGAGCTGCTCGCCGCGCACGCCCCGGACGAGACCCAGCAGCGGGACCTGGACTTCCTGCTCACCCTCGGCCAGCTTTTCGCGCTGGTCGTCTACGGCCAGCTGATCCTGGAACAGGCAGAGCTGACCGGCCTGGACGCCGACCTGCTCGACGAGATCTTCGACCTGCTCGTGCGGGACTTCTCCGGCTACGCCACCGAACTGCACGGCAAGGTGGCGACCAGCGACGAGCAGGCCGCCTGGGCGCTCGCCCACGTCCGCCGTCCGGTCGCCGACGTGGACCGCACCGCCCGGGTCTGGGCGCGGGTCGTCGCCCTGGCCGGCGCGTACGAGATGAATCCCTGACCGACTCCACCGACTGCCTGTTCTTCACCACGCTACGAACTTGATGCCGTGGACGGATCACCTCGGCGCGAGCACCGATCCGTTCACGTCATCAACTTCGTAGGCGCAGACAAGGGACCGGCTGTCCGGCCCGGACGACCGGCCCGACCCCGCCGCGCCCGGCCGCGCCCCGGCCGGTGCGGCGGCCAGCCGGCGGGCCTCGGTCACCAGCGGCTCCCGACCCCGGCCTGCTAGGTTCCCTCGGGTGTTCTCTCTTTCCCTGACCGACGACGCCGAGCTGCGCCCGCTCGAGCCGTGGCACGCCGACCAGTTCCTGGCCAACCTCGACCGGTGCCGGGAGCACATCTCCCCCTGGGTGGGCGCGTCCTTCGTGGCCACCGACGCCGAGTCCGCCCGCAGGGTCCTGCAGGCATACGCCGACCGGTGGGCGCGCGATGACGGCGGGATCTGGGGGATCTGGCAGCGCGGCACCCTGGTCGGCGGGGTGCTGTTCGTCTCCTTGAGCACCACCACCGGTGTCTGCGAGGCCGGGTGCTGGCTGGAGCCGGCGGCTGAGGGGCGGGGCCTGGTCACCCGCGCCGCCCGCGTGATCATCGACTGGGCGATCCGGGATCGTGGCATCCACCGGGTGGAGTGGGTGACCAAGGCCGGCAACGAGCGCAGCATCGCCGTGGCACGGCGGTTGGGCATGAGCCGCGACGGTGTGCTCCGCGAGGTCGCCCCCGGGCCGGACGGCCGGGCCGACATGGAGGTCTGGTCGGTGCTTGCCCCGGAGTGGAAGCCCGAGGGGTAGGCGCGCGAGCCGGGGCGCCCCGGCGGCTCCGGAGCCGGTGGCGCTCAGTGCGCGGTGCCGGACGCCGGCCGCAGCACCGCCAGGCATCCGTGCACCGGCGCCGAGTCCGGGCCGTCCGGGTGCCAGTTGCCGGTCACCACGCCGAGCGCCGTCGGGTCGGCCGGCTCCTCGCCGGCGGTGAGCACCCGCCGCAGCTCGATCCGGACCGAGTCCGGCGACAGGGGGCCGGCGGTGCGCCGCCGGCCGCGCGCTTCGGCCGGCCCGACGCCCCGCTTCCCGCTCGGCTCGGAGACCCCCCCGGTCGCCACCAGCCGCAGCACCTCGCCGATCCAGACCGGGTCGGCGGTGGCGTCGTTGATCCAGCGGGTGCCGAGGACGCTGTGCTCGGCGGTGGCCACCAGCGCCGCGTCGTCGAGCGGGGCGTCCCGGTAGGTCAACGGCACCTGGTACAGCGTGGATCCGTCCCGCAGCAGGTGGGTCTCCAGACCCACCGCGCCGGCCGGATCCGCGAAGCGGAAGTATCCCACCGGGGTCAACTCCGGGACGCCGGTGCCGCGGTACCACGGCTGCCGGGCCACCCAGCCCGGCAGGAAGTCGTCGAAGTACGGGGTGAGCGTCGCGCCGCGGTGAATGATGATCGCCACCGTGCGACCCTAACCCGCGGCGGCGGGGCGGGGTTCTGTCGTACCCGGACGTCAACATGTGTCCATGGCTGCCCCCGTACTGGCCGACCGGTCCCCCCAGCCGCGCGCCCTGCCGCTGCGCGAGGTCCGCACCCGGCTCACCCAGCTCGTCGCCCTCGCCGAGCTGACCGACACCGTCACCGTCGTCACCCGCGACGGCGACCCCCGCCCGATCGCCGCGATCGTGCCCGCCCCGGCCGCCCGGACGGCGGCGCAGACCCGGGCCGACGCCGAGCGGCTCGCCGCGATCAGCGCCGGCTGGTCCCGCCGGCTGGAGGAGTTGCACCGGCAGAGCAGCCGGCGGCACGCGGCCGAGCGGCGGGCGCTCACCGACGCCCTCGCCGAGGTCTGGGCCGAGCTCGACCGGCGCGCCCCGGCCGGCGACCCGGCGCTCGCCCGGCTCCGCGCCGCCCACGCCGACCTGCTGCGCGACTGACCCCATCGGGCCGCCGACCGGTCCGACGACGGCCTGTACCCGATCCGCCACAATGGAGCCCGCGCAGCGGACGGAGGCGGGAGGGCGGACGTGAGCCAGATCAGCGAGACGGGTACTCCGGAGCCGGTCGTCACTCCGCGCGGCGTACACCGGTTCCGGCAGCTCCGGCTGTCGGTGCTGGTGGTGGTGCTGGTGGTGTTGGTCGCCGCGGTGGTCGGCGTGACCACCGCCACCGGGCCGCCCACCCTGGCCGAGCTGCGCAGCCGGGCCGGCCTGGACGGCAAGAAGGAACTGCTGATCGGGGTCAAGGACGACCAGCCCGGCGTCTCCCAGCTGATGGCGGACGGCAGCTACCGCGGCTTCGACATCGACATCGCGTACATGATCGCCGGTGATCTGGGGTTCAAGCGCCGGCAGGTGCGGTTCCTGCCGATCGAGAGCGAGGACCGGGCGCGCCGACAGGCGTACGACGGCACGAAGTTCCTCACCGTCGACCTCGTGGTCGCCTCGTACAGCATCACCCCGCAGCGTCGGGAGCAGGGCGTCAACTTCTCCGAGTCGTACCTGACCACCGAGCAGTCGGTGATCACGCTACGCAGCTACCCCGGCCGGATCGACGGGCTCGGCGACCTGCGCGGACGTCGGGTCTGCACGCTGGCCACCTCCACCGCCGAGCCGCGGCTGGCGGCCTACGGCGCCGTGGCCAGCGGCAAGAACCGGATCAGCGAGTGCGTGCAGGCGTTGTACGACGGCACCGTCGACGCGGTGGAGAGCGACGCCGCCATCCTCGCCGGTTTCGTGGCGCCGCAGGCCCCCGACGCGATGCCGAAGAATCCCCTGCGCGGCGCGAAACCACTGCGGCACTGGGACATCGGCGAAGACCAGGACGAGCGGTGGGGCGTGAACACCGGGCCGAACCCCGCCATGAAGGAGCTCGTGGACTGGTCCCTCTACCAGGCGCGGACCCGGCCGGGCCGGGACGCCTGGGACGCCGCGTTCGAGGCGAACCTGGCCCGGGAGCAGCCGGTCAACCGGCCGCAGCAGGTGGCGGTGGGGCAGCAGCCGGAGTGTCGAAAGGTGAAGGTACGCCAGTGGCCGTGGGAGTCGATGGTCCTCGTCCCCTCGCAGACCGCCCGTCGGGTGGCCCGGCGCGGCGGTCGGGCGCGCGGCAGGGGCAGCAGTGGGTGTTGACCCTGCTGCCGGCGTTCCCGGTCCTGCTGCTGGTGCTGCGGCTGTGGCAGCTCAGCCGGCAGGACATGCCGACCATGCTGCTGCTCGTGCAGTACGTCAGCCCGCTCGGTCTGCTCAGTGCGCTGCTGATCGCGCTGGTCTGGGCGTTTCCGCTGGCAGTGCTCGGCACCGCCGTGCTCGGCTCGGTGCTCCGGGTCAGCGCGCCGGAGCGGTTCGACCCGGACCGGTCGCTGCTGGCGTACGTGACCGCGCGGACCCCCGGCTGGGTGCTCGCCGGGGCGTCGGTGCTGGCGGCGCTCACCTGGCAGATGCGTTTCCTGCCGGCGCTGCTGATGATCGTCCTCTGGCTGATCGGGCTGCGGGTGCGACATCGGCAGCCGGACCGGGCGGATCTGCTGCTCGCCCTCGGCCTGGTGCTGCCGCTGCTGGCCGGCATCGCCGCGTACCTCTGGCTGGCTCCGGCGATCGGCTCGGCGCTGCGGCACGGTGAGCCGGCCACGGCGGCGTTGCTGGGGGTGCCGCCGGCGGCGGCCGTGGTGCTCACCGGGCCGATTCCGCGCCGGTCCGCGCCGCTGCTGACCCAGCTCGCGTCCTACCTGGTGGCCGCGGTGGTGCCACTGGTGGCCGCCAGCGTGTTCCTGCGGGTGCCGTTGCTGCCGTCGGTGGCCGTCGAGGTCGGTCCGCCGCCGCCGGCGGCCGCCGTGGAGGTGGTGTCCGGCCAGGCGATCACCGTGACCGACCGGATGACCATCCTGCTGGACGGGCACAGTCGGGTCCGGTTCGTCCCCAACGAGCAGGTCCGGGCGCAGATCCTCTGCCCCGGCCCGGAGCGGGTGCCGGTCAGCGAGGTCACCGTGCACGGCTGGCCGGTCGAGCAGACCGCGCTGGACTGGATGATGCCCCGGCAACGTCCCGAGCCGGTGGACGGCCGGTGCTCCGGCCGGCTGGAGGTGCCGCCCGGGACGGCCGGTTCCTGATGGCCGACGCGGG
>NZ_JBJZOG010000097.1:0-24152 GCF_047200535.1 Micromonospora mangrovicola
TGGAACCGGACACCCCACCCACCACCGGGCAGACCACCACACCCGTCCGAGGCGTCACCAGGCTTGATCCACTCGACCTGACGCAAGTCGGGGGGTGCGGCATTCCGGTCACCCCGACACGCCGCGAACCGAGTCGATCAACCCTCGGGGCGGCCCCGGCGCGGGCAGGACAGCGCCTTCACGCCGACCGGGACCCCGGCGACCACGCCGCCCCTCCCGCAGCATGCCCAGGGGCCCTCGACCGGGGTTGCTCCCCTCGACATGCCACTCACCGCGGGCATCCCGCCCCACGGGCCGACAGCCCGACCTGCCGCAACCCGGGCCGATCACCGGATACGACGCTGCACCGGCCGCCCAGCCCGGGCCGGCCCCCGGCCGACCTCGCGCAGCCAACGCCAGGTGTCGTCGACCATCTCGGTCACCGGCCGGCAGGCCAGCCCTACCGCGTACGCCCGCTCGACGACCCGACCTGCCGCAATCGGGTCCCTCGCCGATCGGCTTCTGCCCACGGCAGATCCGCTTCCGGTGAACAAGGGCCAAGGACGCGGACGGCAGCGGGCAGGGTGGGGCGGATGAGGCTGTTGATGCTGGGCGGGACGGGATTCGTCGGTGGGGCCATCGTGCGGGAGGCGGTACGGCGCGGCTGGTCGGTGACGGTGTTCAACCGAGGGGTGCACGGGGAGGTGCCGGCGGGCGTACGCCGGTTGCGGGGTGACCGGACGGCGCCGGACGGGCTGTCGGCGCTCGCCAGCGGCGAATGGGATCTGGCGGTGGACACCTGGGACGGGGCGCCCCGCGCGGTGCGGGACGCGGCGCGCGCCCTCACCGGCGCGGTGCCGCACTACGTCTACGTCTCCAGCGGGTCGGTGTACGCCGAACCGGTGCCGTCCGGGGTGGGCGAGGAGGCGTCGACCGTCGAGGCCGAGGCGGACGCCGTCGACGGGGGCTATCCGCAGAACAAGGCAGGCGGGGAGCGGGCCGCGGTGGAGGTCTTCGGCGACCGGGCGCTGCTGGCCCGGGCCGGGCTGATCCTCGGTCCGGGGGAGGACATCGGCCGGTTGCCGTGGTGGCTGCACCGCATCGCCCGGGGTGGCGAGGTGCTCGCCCCCGGGCCGCGTGACCTGCCGTTGCAGTACATCGACGTCCGCGACCTGGCGAGCTGGCTGCTGGACCGGGGGAGCGATGGCGTCGCCGGGGCGTACAACGTGGTCGGTCGGACCGGGCACGCGACGATGGGCGAACTGCTCGACGCGGCGGTGGCGGCGACCGGGTCGGACGCGACGCTGCGCTGGACGGACCCGGAACCGATCCTGGCGGCCGGGGTGGAGCCCTGGAACGACCTGCCGCTCTGGATCCCGCGCGGGCACCCGTACCGCTGGTTGCAGGAGCGGGGCGTCGAGCGGGCGTACGCGGCGGGGCTGGTCTGCCGGCCGGTGACCGAGACGGTCGACGACACCTGGCGTTGGCTGCGCGAGGTCGGCGGGGTGCCGGCCCGGGCGGGGCGGCCGGCGCGGGCGGCGGTCGGCCTGGACCCGCGGCGAGAGGCGGCGTTGCTCGCCACCACCCCGAGTCGGTAGCTGGGTGAACCGGAGTGGCCTCCGTTGTGTACCCGGTGCTGGAATCTGCACCTCCGGCGAGACTGGCCACCGGTTTGAGAGACTTCCACGCGGCGATTCAGTCATGGCTGGTTCGCGCATCAAGCAGGAAAGCGCCGAGCTTGATCAGCGCAAAGCGTTGATCAAGCTCGGCGAGTGTTTCGGTGGCCGCCGGCCTGTGGGCGTTGACGGCGAGCTCAGTGAACGACCCGCTGGTCCGTTCCGACCGGCAGGTCGAGCACCTCGTTCACCGGCCGGCGTGGGGTGGCGGCGCCCGGCTGGCCGTACCCGATCCGCATGACCATCTGCGGGGTGCCGAACCGGCCCAGCGACAGTCGCAGCGCCTCCCGCGCCCCCGGCACCTCGATCGGCTGGGAGAGCATCGAGGCGGCCAGCCCGGTGTCGGTGGCGGTCAGCAGAACCCGCTGGAGGGCCTGCCCGGCGATGATCTGGTCGGTCGCGGTGTTCCCCGTCGACCCGAGCACGGCGACCAGCGGCTCCGGCTCGAAGTCCCGGCCCGGGGCCCGGTTGCGCCCGCCGAAGCCGCGCTGCGGCAGCAGGTCCTGCGGTTCGCTCTGCGGCCCACCCGAGGCGGCCGGCACCCCGTCCGAGGTTGGCTCGGCGCGGATCCAGCTGTTCCGCTCGGCCACGTACGCCGGGTCGCGTTCCAGCACCCGGTGGGCGCTGCGGGCGACCTCGGCGAACGCGTTGACGGCGCTGGTGCCGATCACCAGCTCCAGCCAGCACTGCTCGGCCCGGGCCGCCTCGCCGAGCCGCCAGCGGGCGTCGGCGGGGACCGGGTCGGGCCAGAACGGCGCCCGGTTGCTGAACCGGCGGCCGATGGCCGCGTGCAGGCTCTGCTCGGTGGGTGTGGGCGGGCGCGGCGCGTCCGGAACCAGCCGGGCCACCACGTCCGGCTCGGCCGGGTACGGACGCAGCCGGACCGTGGCCGGGGTGCCGGCGACGGCCAGCGACAGCCGCAGGTTGAACAGGGCCGCCCCGCAGGCGATCCGGGCGCCCCAGCCGCTCGGGTCGGTGGCGGGCAGCCGGCGCCGCGGGTCGACGGAGAGCTCGATCCCGCCGTCGCGCAGCCGGAACCGCCACGGCTGGCTGTTGTGCAGGGACGGCGCCCGGACCGCGTCACTGGCGGCGGCCCGCAGCTGCTCGACGGTGAAGCCCGTGGTCATGGTGCTGCTCCTTCCGTGTGGGCCGTGCCGCCCCCGGTTGGTGTACCTCCCACGGTGCGGCAACCCGGAGCGACGTGAGCAGGGTCGGAGGTCCCCATCTCGGCGGGCCCGTCTGCCCGGGTCGGCGCGTCGCGCTCGGGACCTTCGGCCCGTGCACGAGCGGGCGGCGAGAGGGTAGAAAGGACGGATGATCCGGGTGTTCCTGCTCGACGACCACGAGGTCGTCCGTCGTGGCCTTGCCGACCTGCTGACCGGCAGCGGCGACATCGAGGTGGTCGGTGAGTCCGGCTCCGCCCAGGAGGCGGCCCGGCGCATCCCGGCGCTCCGCCCCGACGTGGCGATCCTCGACGCCCGGCTGCCCGACGGCAACGGCATCGACGTGTGTCGGGACATCCGCGCCGTGGACTCGTCGATCAAGGGCCTGATCCTCACCTCGTACGAGGACGACGAGGCGCTCTTCGCCGCGATCATGGCCGGCGCCGCCGGGTACGTGCTCAAGCAGATCCGCGGCACCGACCTGGTGGACGCGGTCCGGCGGGTCGCGGCCGGGCAGTCCCTGCTCGATCCGGCGATCACCACCCGCGTGCTGGAGCGCATCCGCAGCGGTGTCGAGCAGCCGCGCGAGCTGAAGAGCCTCACCGAGCAGGAGCGGCGGATCCTGGAGTACGTGGCCGAGGGCCTCACCAACCGGGAGATCGCCGGCAAGATGTTCCTGGCCGAGAAGACCGTGAAGAACTACGTCTCCAGCGTGCTGGCGAAGCTCGGCCTGGAGCGGCGGACCCAGGCGGCGGTGCTCGCCACCCGGCTGCTCGGCAAGTCCCACTGAGGCGGCGGGTCAGGTCCACCCGCCCGGCCGTTCAGTCCCGCAGCGGCACGCTCCAGCGCAGCTCGGTCCCGTGCGGCTGCACCCGCTGGAGCTGGAAGTCGCCGCCGAGCAGCTCGGCCCGCTCGCGCAGGTTGACCAGGCCGCTGCGGGCCGCCTCCGGGTCGCAGCCCACCCCGTCGTCGGTGACCGTGACGGTCACCCAGCCGGCGTCGACCTTCACCTGCACCGCCACCCGGTCGGCCCCGGCGTGGCGTACCGCGTTGGAGAGCGCCTCGCGGAGCACGGCGGTGAGTTCGGGGCGGAGCGCGTCCGGGACGGCGCTGTCGATCGGGCCGACCAGCTCCAGGTCGGGCCGGTAGCCCAGCGACTCGGCGGCCACCTCGATGGCCTCGCGGATCTCGGTGCGCAGCGCGGCGCTCATCGGGGTGCGCAGCTCGAAGATGGTCCGGCGGATGTCCCGGATGGTGGCGTCCAGGTCGTCGACGGCCTGGTTGATCCGCTTGGCCGCCTCGGGGCGGGTGTTCATCGCCCCGCTCTGCAACTGCAGGCCGGTGGCGAAGAGCCGCTGGATCACCACGTCGTGCAGGTCGCGGGCGATCCGCTCGCGGTCCTCCAGGACCACCAGCAGCTCCCGCTCCTCCTGGCCGCGGGCCCGCTCCATGGCGAGCGCGGCCTGGCCGGCGAAGCTGCCCAGCAGCGCCACGTCGTCCTCGGCGGCCGGACCGTGGTCGGGCCGGTGCGCGATGACCAGGACACCGTGCAGGGTGTCCGCCGCGGCCAGCGGGGAGACCATCGCCGGCCCGGCGATCACCGGTGCCGGCCAGGGGGCGGCCTCGGCGAGGTTCTCCACCAGCTCGTGGCGGCGTTCGATGACCGAGGCGGCGAAGGTGGTCTCGTTGGCCGGTAGCACCGCGCCGACCAGCTGCCGGGTGGTCTCGTCGGCGCCGTCGACCACCTCGACGGTGAACTGGCTCTCGTCCTCGTCGTAGAGCAGCACCAGGGCCAGCTCGGCCTCGGCGACCTCCCGGGCCCGCCGGGCCACCAGGGTCAGCGCGTCGGTGCGGCGCACCTCGCCGAGCAGCACCGCGGTGATCTCGGCGGTGGCGGCGAGCCAGCGTTCCCGCCGGTGGGCCAGGGCGTAGAGGCGGGCGTTCTCGATCGCCACGCCGGCCGCCGCGGCCAGCGCCACGACGATCTCCTCGTCGTCCTCGGTGAACTCCGCCGCGCCCTGCTTCTCGGCGAGGTAGAGGTTGCCGAAGACGTGGTCGCGGATGCGTACCGGCACGCCGAGGAAGCTGTGCATCGGCGGATGGTTCGGCGGGAAACCGTACGACTTGGGGTGCTCGGTGATGTCCGGCATGCGCAGCGGCCGGGGATCGTCGATGAGCAGGCCGAGCACGCCGCGCCCGTGGGGCAGCTCGCCGATCTTCGCGTGCAGCTCGTCGCTGATGCCGTGGATGACGAAGTCGTGCAGCAGCCGGTCCGGGCCGATCACGCCGAGCGCGCCGTACCTCGCGCCGACCAGCTCGCACGCCGACTGCACGATCCGTTGCAGGGTGCTGCGCAGGTCGAGGTCGGAGCCGATGCCCACCACCGCGTCGAGGAGGGCCCGGAGCCGCTCCCGGCTGGTCACCACCTCGCCGACCCGGTCGAGCATCTCCTGGAGCAGCTCGTCGAGCCGGACCCGGGACAGCGGGCTCAGGCCCAGCGACGGGGTGACGTGCTCGTGCCGGGGATTTGGTGCGCTGGCCACCGGCCGATCTTATCGTCCAGTGGCCGGATCGGACGAGCCCCGTCACGTCAGGTAGTCGCGTACCGCCGAGGTGTCGACCGTCTTCGAGGTGTCCAGGCGTGGGGTGTGCGCCGGGCCGGCGTGCGTCGGGTCCGCGATGCCCAGCCGCATCGAGATGTACGGGTGGCCCAGGTCGGAGAGCATGTGCCGGAGCGCGTTGCGGGTGGCCTCGACCTCCACCACGCCGCTGAGCGGCACCAGGGAGACCCCGAGCCGGGTGGCGGTCAGCCAGGCGGCGGAGAGCGCCTCGCCCGCCCGCAGCCAGTTGTCCGGTTCGTCCTCGGTGCCCCAGAGGATGCCGTACGCGGCGGCCCGGTCGTGCCCGGGGCCCACCGGCAGGGTGCCGTGCCGGCCGAAGTCGCGCGCCGGGACCGTGGTCCGCGGCGTCTCCTGCGGCAGCACCTCCGGCGTGAGCCCGGTGCCGGTGCCGGCCCGGCTGGTCCAGTACGCCAGCTCCTCCTGCAACTGCGGTTCGTCGGCCTCGACCGCCGCCGCCTGCTGGGCCGCGCTGGCCAGCTGGATCTTCTGGGTGTCGTCCAGCATCTGGAGGTTCACCCCCTCCGCGGTGGCCGCCCGGTCGATCTCGGCGAGCGCGGCGTCGGGGACCGCCTCGTCGCTGACCGGCCGGCGGTCGGTGTGCCGGACCTGCATGCACTGCACCAGGCGCATCGCCTCCGGGTTCGCGCCGGTGTGCTGCATGCCGGTCAGCCGGGCCAGCAGGTCCGGCTGGGACGGGTCGGGCATCCGCTCCACCACCGGCGTCCAGCCCTCCGCGGCCAGCGCCACCCGGGCGTGGTGCAGCGCGGCGCCGCAGCTGATCGTCAGCAGTCGCCCCTCCGGGTCCATGGCGCTGAGCGGGCGGTCGGGGGCCATCCGCAGCTCCAGCCCTTCGGGCAGCACCGTCCAGCGCCACGGCTGCGTGTTGTGTACCGAGGGGGCGTGGCCGGCCATCCCGGCGGCCTCCGCGAGGGCGGTGGTCAGCGGGCGGTCCGTAGCCGGCGTCTCGTGGCTCATCGTCACGACCTTCCTGTTTCTCCCCATCGTGCCCCACACCGGGGCCGGCCGGGCGGGGTTGCCGCTCCATCCTCGGGCATCACCGGGTGGGTCGCATGTCCCGCCGGTCCGGCGCGCCCGGGCCCTTCGGCCCATCGGATTACCCGGGTTTGCCCTACCCGTCCCACTGGGCCGTTGAGACGATCCGCAGGTGGGAGCGGAACCGCGGGAGTGCGTACCCGAGCATCCGGTACGGCGGCGCCGGGCGAACTGGCTGCGGCGGCGCCAGCGCGGCGCGTCCGATGCCGCGCCGCGACCTGGCGTCGTCGAGTGGGCGCCGCTGACCCTGCTCACCCTGGCCGTCCTGGTCGGCGCGGGGCTCTGGTTCGCCGGGCTGCACGGGGCGGCCCAGCTGGTCTGGGCGGCGGTGACCCTGGTCGCGCTGGTGCCGGCCGTCTGGACGACCCTGCGGCAGCTCTGGCGCCGGCAGTTCGGGGTGGACGTCATCGCCGTGCTGGCCCTGGTCGGCGCGCTGCTGGTCCGCGAGTACCTGGCCGGCGCGGTGATCGCCGTGATGGTGGCCACCGGGCAGGCGCTGGAGAACTACGCCCAGCGCCGGGCCACCCGGGACCTGCGGGCGCTGCTGGAACGCGCGCCCCGGCAGGCCCGGCGGCGCACCCCGGACGGCGGGATCGAGGTCGTGCCGCTGGACCGGGTCGCGGTGGGGGACCGGCTGGTGGTCGGCCCCGGTGACGTGGTGCCGGTGGACGGCACCGTCGAGGAGGCGGCGACGCTGGACGAATCGGTGGTCACCGGTGAGTCGCAGCTGGTCAGCCGGGCCGCGGGCGAGCAGGTGGCCAGCGGTGTGGTCAACGCCGGCGCGGGCTTCGGGCTGCGGGCCCGGAAGAACGCGGCGGAGAGCACGTACGCCGGGATCGTCCGGCTGGCCGAGGAGGCCACCGCGCGCAAGGCCCCGATGGTCCGGCTGGCCGACCGGTACGCGGCTGCGTTCGTGCCGTTCACCCTGCTGCTGGCCGGCGCCGCGTGGCTGGTCACCGGCCAGTTCATCCGGGCGGTGGCGGTGCTGGTGGTGGCCACCCCGTGCCCGCTGCTGCTGGCCACTCCGATCGCCATCGTCTCCGGGCTGTCCCGGGTGGCCCGGCGCGGCGTGCTGGTCCGCGACGGCGGTTCGCTGGAGCTGCTGGGCCGGGCCCGCACGCTGTTGATGGACAAGACCGGCACGCTGACCGCCGGGCGCCCGCGCGCCGCCGAGACGGTGGTCGCGCCCGGCGGTGACCGGGACGAGGTGCTGCGGCTGGCCGCCTCCGTCGAGCAGCTCTCCCCGCACGTGCTGGCCGCCGCGCTGGTCCGGCAGGCCCGCGCGCAGGGGCTCCCGCTGGCCGAGCCGACCGATGTCACGGAGGAGCCGGGGCGCGGGGTCACCGGCCGGGTGGACGGCCGGCTGGTCCGGGTCGGCCAGCTCCCCGGCGAGCCGCCCGAGTGGGCCCACCGGGCCCGCGAGCGCGCTGAGCTGGCCGGCCGCTCCACGGTCTGGGTGAGCGACGATCGCGGCCCGCTCGGCGCCATCCTGCTCGAGGATCCGGTCCGACCCGACGCCCGGCGCACGGTGCGGCGGCTGCGCGAGGCCGGGCTGAGCCGCCTGGTGATGGTCACCGGGGACCGCCCGCGAACCGCCCGGCAGGTGGCGCAGACCGTCGGCGTGGACGACGTCTGGGCGCAGTGCTCGCCGCGGGAGAAGGTCGACCGGGTGCGGGAGGAGTCGGGGCGGGCGGTCACCGTGATGGTCGGCGACGGGGTCAACGACGCCCCGGCGCTGGCCGCGGCGCACGTCGGGGTGGCGATGGGCGCGACCGGGGCGACGGCCTCCGCCGACGTGGCCGACGCGGTGCTCACCGTGGACCGGCTGGACCGGCTCGCCGACGCCGTCGAGATCGCCCGGTACGCGCGCCGCATCGCGGTGCAGAGCGCCAGCGTCGGCATGGGCCTCGCCGTGGTGGCGATGGTGGTCGCCGCCGCCGGCGGGCTGCCGCCGGTGGCCGGCGCCTTCCTCCAGGAGGGCATCGACGTGCTGGTGATCCTCAACGCGCTGCGGGCCCTCGGGGGCGGCCTGCGCCGCCGGGACGTCCCGCCGGAGACCCGGGCCCTCCTCGACCGGTACGCCGGCGAGCACGGCGGGGTGCGCGACGTGCTGGACCGGCTGCGGGACATCGCCGACCTCGTGGCGACCCGTCCGGAGGCGGTGGAGTGCGTGCCGGCCCTGCGGGACGTGCACCGCCGGCTGGTCGACGAGGTGCTGCCGCACGAGGCGGCCGAGGAACGGCAGCTCTACCCGGCCCTGGCCGGCCCGCTCGGCAGCGACG
This sequence comes from Micromonospora mangrovicola, assembly GCF_047200535.1. Taxonomy (NCBI): domain Bacteria; kingdom Bacillati; phylum Actinomycetota; class Actinomycetes; order Micromonosporales; family Micromonosporaceae; genus Micromonospora; species Micromonospora mangrovicola. The sequence continues at coordinate 8,775 of NZ_JBJZOG010000097.1, forward strand.
AGGCGACCTCGACGATGAGCCGCGGGCACGTGGAGATCAGCCGGCTGGTGGACCGGATCGGCGGGCACCTGGCCCAGCACCCGGAGGGGAGGCTGCGCCGCGACGAGGTCCCGGACCTGCTCGCGGCCCTGTACGGCCTGGACGCGGTGCTGCGCCTGCACCTCGCCCAGGAAGAGGAGGACTACTTCTCGCTCAACCCGGAGGAGGGGCAGGCGGCTTCCGGGCGGTGAGCCGCGACGTCCGTCAGGCGGGCGGCGCGGGCAGGCGCAGGAGCGGCCAGGCCGGGTCGGGCCGGAAGTCGATGTGGGTGCCGTCGAACGGGTACGCGCCCGCCTCGATCAACTCGACGAGCCGTTCGCCCTCCCGGCGTACGGCGGCGGCGGTGGCCCGGTCGAGGTACAGCGGGTGGCCGATCCGGGCCTCGAACTCGTCGGTGTCCTTCCACTCCCACCGGCGCTCGGGGCTGACCACGATGTCGAGGAGTTGGTCGCTGGTGTCCACCCCGTCCGGCCGGCGCGTGCAGGGCGTCTCGAGGTTGACGTACCAGCCGGCGAAGTCGCCGTCGCGGAAGAACCACCAGACGGAGTGGGCCGCCGCGGGCGGCATCAGCACCAGGATGTCGTACTCCGTCCAGGTCTGCACTGTCAGCCGCGGTTCGCGCATCCGGTCGATGGTGACGTCGTGCTGGGTTCTGCCGTCGGCGTCGACGAGTCGGGCGACGTCGCTGCCGACGGGGTGCCAGAGCAGCAGACCCCGGTCGTCGTCGGCGAGGACCCGCATCGGTTGTGCCCACGTGCACCGGTCGCCCCGGCGGTACCTGCGGGTGATGACCTGGCCCGGGGTGAAGATCATCGCTGCAGCGTAGCGGGGAAGGGGTGCCGGCGGGTGCCGGCGCGGGTCCCGGTCGGGTGTCGCGTGCCCGCCTCCCGCCGGCACGAAGACCGCCGAGCGGTATGCCTCCGCGGCACAGATGTGCCGCGGAGGCATCGCTGGCAGGTGATGTCCCTGGCACTGGCGTAACCGAGCGTCACCAGGGCCGGGCGGGTTCAGCGTTCCCGGACCACCGCCACCGGGCAGTGTGCGTGGTGGATGAGCTGCTGGCTCACCGAGCCGAGCAGCATGCCGCGCAGGCCGCCCCGTCCCCGGGTGCCGACCACCACGAGCTGGGCCGCCCGGCTCGCCTCGACCAGCAGCGCGGCCGGGTTGCCCGGGGTCACCTCGATCTCGACCGGGACATCGGGGAAGCTCTCCCGCCACCGGGCGAGGTCCGCCTCGACGGCCGCCCGTTCGGTGGCGGCGGCCTCCTCCGGGTCGAGGCCCGGCGGCTCCCAGACCCGCAGCGCCCGCAGCGGCACGCCCCGCTGCGCGGCCCGCTCGACGGCGAAGCCGAGCGCCAGAAGCGACGTCTCGGAGCCGTCCACGCCGACCACGACCGGGCCCGACGTGGCGGGCTGCCCGTCCCGGACCACCACCACGGGGCAGTGGGCGTGGGCGGTGACGGAGACCGCGGTGGAGCCGGCGAGCAGGCCGCCGAAGCCGCCGTGCCCCCGGCTGCCCAGCACCAGCATCCCCACCTCCGCGGAGCGCTCCTGCAACACCAGGGCGGGCGGGCCGTCGAAGACCTCACCCTGCACGCTCAGGCCGGGCCGCTCGGCGGCGGCGTCCGCCGCCGCCTTGCGGACCAGCTCCTCGACCTGCCGGCGCGCGGTCTCGTCCGGCCAGATGCCCGGCGCGACCCCGGGACCGATCCAGCCGGCCACGGTCAGCCACTCGAAGACGTACGCCAGCCGCACCGGCCGACCCGAGCGACCCGCCTCGTCCAGCGCCCAGTCCAACGCCACACCCGCGTCGGCGGAGCCGTCGTAACCGACCAGGATCTCGTCGTAGCTCACTGCCCGCTCCGCAGGCCCTGCTCGGTCTCCCGGATCCACCGCCACTCGGCGACCCGGGGGTCGTCCTCGCCGTAGCGACGGGTGTAGTCGCGGCAGGACTGGCGGGTGTCCACCATCTCCTGGCGGAGGTGGGCGGCGCGCGCGGCCAACCCGGGCACCCGGTCGATGACGTCGATGACCAGGTGGAAACGGTCCAGGTCGTTGAGCATCACCATGTCGAACGGGGTGGTGGTGGTGCCCTCCTCCTTGTAGCCGCGCACGTGCAGGTTGTCGTGGTTGGTACGCCGGTAGGTGAGCCGGTGGATCAGCCACGGGTAGCCGTGGTAGGCGAAGATGACCGGCTTGTCGCGGGTGAAGATGGTGTCGAACTCGTTGTCCGGCAGGCCGTGCGGGTGCTCCGACGGCGGCTGCAGGCGCATCAGGTCGACCACGTTGACCACCCGGACCTTCAGCTCGGGCAGGTGCTGGCGGAGCAGGTCCGCCGCGGCCAGGGTCTCCAGCGTCGGCACGTCGCCGGCGCAGGCGAGCACCACGTCCGGCTCGCTGCCGTCGTCGCTGCTGGCCCAGTCCCAGATGCCCAGGCCACGGCGGGCATGCTGGATCGCCTCGTCCATGGTCAGCCAGTTCGGCGCCGGCTGCTTACCGGCCACCACCACGTTGATGTAGTGCCGGCTGCGCAGGCAGTGGTCCATGGTGGAGAGCAGCGTGTTGCCGTCCGGCGGCAGGTAGACCCGGACCACCTCGGCCTTCTTGTTCATCACGTGGTCGATGAAGCCGGGGTCCTGATGCGAGAAGCCGTTGTGGTCCTGCCGCCAGACGTGGCTGGAGAGCAGATAGTTCAGCGACGCCACCGGCTCGCGCCAGGGGATGTGCCGGGTCACCTTCAGCCACTTGGCGTGCTGGTTGACCATCGAGTCGACGATGTGAATGAACGCCTCGTAGCTGGTGAAGATGCCGTGCCGGCCGGTCAGCAGGTAGCCCTCCAGCCAGCCCTGGCACAGGTGCTCGGAGAGCACCTCCATCACCCGGCCGTCGGGGGAGAGGTGGTCGTCGCCGGGGACCCGGTTGCCGACGAACGCACGGTCGGTGACCTCGAAGGCGGCGCCGAGCCGGTTCGAGGCGACCTCGTCGGGCCCGAAGAGGCGGAAGGTCTGCGGGTTGCGGGCGATCACGTCGCGTACCCACGGGCCCAGCGCGCCGGTCGCGCCGGCCATCGGCTCGCCCGGCCGCTTCACCTCCACGGCGTAGTCGCGGAAGTCGGGCAGGTCCAGGTCGCGCAGCAGCCGGCCGCCGTTGGCCACCGGGTTGGCGCTCATCCGCCGGTCGCCCTTCGGCGGCAGGGACGCCAGCTCGGCGACCGGGGCGCCGGTGGCGTCGAAGAGCTCCTCGGGCCGGTAGCTGCGCAGCCAACGCTCCAACTCGGCAAGGTGGGCGGGGTTGTCGCGTACCGCGGCGATGGGCACCTGGTGGGCGCGGAAGGTGCCCTCGACCGGCTTGCCGTCGACCTCCTTCGGCCCGGTCCAACCCTTCGGCGTACGGAGAATGATCATGGGCCAGCGGGGGCGCTCCACCTCGCCGCCCGAGCGGGCCAGCCGCTGGATCTCGGCGATCTCCTCGACCGCCCGGTCCAGCGTCGCGGCGAGCAGCTGGTGCACCCGCGCCGGGTCGTCGCCCTCGACGACGTACGGCTGGTAGCCGTAGCCGCGCATCAGGTCGAGCAGGTCCTCGGCGGGGATCCGGTCGAGCACCGTCGGGTTGGCGATCTTGTAGCCGTTGAGGTGCAGGATGGGCAGCACGGCCCCGTCCCGGGCCGGGTTGAGGAAGACGTTGGACAGCCAACTGCCCGCGAGCGGCCCGGTCTCCGCCTCGCCGTCGCCGATCACGCAGGCCACCAGCAGGTCCGGGTTGTCGAACGCGGCACCGTAAGCGTGGCTCAGCGCGTACCCCAGCTCGCCGCCCTCGTGGATCGAACCGGGCACCTCCGGCGCGACGTGGCTGGGGATGCCGCCGGGGAAGGAGAACTGCCGGAACAGCCGTTGCATGCCGGTCTCGTCCCGGGGGACGTGGTGGTGCAGCTCGCTGTACGTGCCCTCCAGCCAGGTGTTGCCCACCAGGGCGGGGCCGCCGTGCCCCGGGCCGGTGACGAAGATGGCGGACAGGTCCCGGCCGACGATGACCCGGTTGAGGTGCGCGTAGATGAGGTTGAGGCCGGGGCTGGTGCCCCAGTGCCCCAGCAGGCGCGGCTTGACGTGTTCGGGCTTGAGCGGCTCGCGGAGCAGCGGGTTGTCGAGCAGGTAGATCTGCCCGACGGTGAGGTAGTTGGCCGCTCGCCAGTAGGCGTCAAGCCGGCGCAGCTCGTCTTCGGTCAGTGGGCCGTGCAGGTCGAGAGCGGTGTCCATGCTGCATTAGCCTCTCGCGGCTCGGGGTCTTCTGCCACCCGGAAGGCGGGGTTCCGCCGGGCAGGTCCAGCCTCGTCGATCGGGCCGGAATTGATCAGGGTCGTTGGTCCCTGGAGCCGTGGGCGTCACGACCCGTTCTCGCGTTCCGGGTCGAGCCCCCGCACGACGATCAACGGGGCCGGCGAGTGGTAGAGCAGGGACTGGCTGACCTCGCCGAGCATGCCCCGCAACGGCTCGTCGCCCCGCGCCCCGACCAGGGCCAGCTGTGCCGAGCGGGACTGTTCGACCAGGACGGTGGTCGGGTCCCCGCGGACGGTGTGGCACTCGGTGGCGACCGTCGGGTGCCGGGGGCCGTAGCGGGCCACCGCCTCGTCGAGCAGGTGATCGTCGCCGTCGTGCTGGGGGTTGACGACCCGGATGGCGAGCAGCCGGGCGGCGCGCCGTTCGGCGCAGTCGAAGGCGTAGCCGAGTGCGGCCCGGCCGCTCGTCGATCCGTCGAAGCCGACCAGCAGTGGCCCCTGCGGCGGTGGCGCCGCCCGGCCGACCAGGACGGGGCAGCCGGCCCGGGCGGCGAGCTGCACCGCGGGCGCGTCGGCCGGTACGCAGGACCGGCAGTCGGCCATGCCGCCGTCACCGAGCGCCACCAGGAACGCGGAGTCGGAGGCCCGGATCAGCGCCTCGACCGGTGAGCCCTCGGCGATCTCGCCACTGACCGGCACGGTCGGCTCGGCGGCGGAAGCCACCTGCTCGGCCTGGTTCAGCAGGGCCTCGGCCGCCTCGCGCGGCGCGCCGACGGTGGGCTCCTCCAGGGCCGCCGCCCAGTTGAAGGCGTGCAGCAGGTGCAGCGGACGGCCGTGGGCGGCGGCCTCGCCGGCGGCCGTGCGGACCACCTGCAGGTCCTCCTCCGACCGGCCGACGCCGACCACCACCGCGCCGTGGGGTGCGGCCATCCCGCTCACCTCCCGACGGCGCTCTCCGAATCCACGGTAGTCAGGAGGTGGCCCGGCTCGGGTCGGGTCGGCGGAACTGGACCGGGTTTGCCGTGCCGAGGCCGTGCGGCCGTCAGCGGGGAGCGGGGACCGTCGGGTGGACGCGGAGGATCGCCGCGGTGGCGTTGTCGTCGCCGCCCTCGGCGAGGGTGGCGGCGAGCAGGGCCTCGGCGGTGCGGGCCGGGTCCCGCCGCGCGGCCAGCAGGTCCCGCAACCGGTGGTAGCCGAGCTGGTCGCTCACCCCGTCGGTGCAGAGCAGCCAGGTGTCGCCGGTACGCAGCGGGACGGACAGCACATCCGGTTCCGGCTTGTCCGGGTGGCCGACGTAGCGCAGCAGCTGGTACCGCGCCCGGGCCGCCTCCGGGGAGTCCGCCGGCCACCAGCCGTGTGTCACTCCCAGCCAGGCCATGGTGTGGTCGACGGTGATCAGCTCCAGCAGCCCGTCCCGCAGCCGGTACGCCCGTGAGTCGCCCAGCTGCACCAGCCAACCCCGGCCGCCCTCGGGCTCCGCGACCAGCGCCGTCAGGGTGCACCCGGTGAGCCCGGGAACGGCCGCCCCGGCCCGGCGTACCCGGAGTTGGGTCTCCGCCGTCGCGGCGTGCAGCTCGGCGGCGCCGACGGTGGGCCAGCCGGCGCGGACCTGGTCGACGAAGGTGCTCAGGGCGGTGGCGCCGGCGATCCGGCTGCCCTCGCCGTCGCCCATCCCGTCGGCGACCGCCGCGAGCGGCAGCTCCGGGTCGAGGTGCAGCACGTCGAAGTTCTCCGGGTAGCGGTGCCCCACCACGCTGCCGCCGGCGAGCTCCAGGGTGAGCCGTCCGACTGTCAGCCGGCGGGCGGCCTCGACGGGTCGATCCGGGGGGCGGCGGCGGAACACCAGCGGACCGTAGCACCGGTACGGGATGCCGTCCGGCGCGTCGGCGTTCGTGTCTTCTGTCAACCGGAGTTGACAGAAGCGCGGTGTCAACCTATGTTGACAGCATGAGTCACGCGACGGAACTCGCGGCGGCCGCCGGCAGCACCGACCCGAAGGTCGGGCTCCGGGCCGTGCTCGCCCTGCGCCGGCTGCTTGAGCGACTCGAGGTGGTCCAGGTGGACAACGCCCGACGGCAGGGCTGGTCCTGGCAGGAGATCGCCGACGCGCTCGAGGTCAGCCGGCAGGCGGTCCACAAGAAGCACGCCGGGCGACCGGCGGTCCGAGAAAGCTGGGAGGCGTGATGTTCGAACGGTTCACCGACCGGGCCCGGGCCGTGGTCCGGCACGCGGTCGACGAGGCCCGCGCCGAGGGCCGGCGTCCGGTGGGCACCGAGCACCTGCTGCTCGGCGTGCTCGCCGACGGCGACAACCTGGCCGTCCGGGTGCTCTCGGGCGGCGGCATCCGGGCCGAGGAGTTGCGTGCCGCCGTGGCCCGGCACACCGCCGGCGGCGTCGACGGCCTCGGCGAGGCGGACGCCGCCGCGCTGCGCGAGATCGGCATCGACCTCGCCGCGATAGTCGCGCGGATCGAGGAGTCGTTCGGCCCCGACGCGCTGCGCGAGGCGCCGCCCGCCCCGCGCCGCTGGTGGGGCGGCCGCCGCCGACCCGACGACGGCCGGTTCTCGCCGAGGGCGAAGAAGGTGCTGGAGCTGTCCCTGCGCGAGGCGATCCGGCTGCGGCACCAGCACATCGGCACCGAGCACATCCTGCTCGGACTGCTCCGGGAGGGCAACGGCCTGGCCGCGCTGGTGCTCACCGAGGCCGGTGCCGATCTCGACGACCTGCGCCGGCGGGTGGAGGCGGCGCTGCGTACGGCGGCCTGACCCGGGCCCCGCTTCCCGGCGCCGCCCGCGTCCAAACCTGTTTGCGGTTCTCGCAACGTCGGTCTCCGTCGGCTCGCTGACCCGCCGGAGTTGCTGCACACTTGCGCCGTGGACGGTGGACATGACAAGCGCCCGGTGACCGCGGACAACCCCGCGCCGCGCTCGGCGGTGGTGGTCAACCCCGCGAAGGTGACCGATCTCGACGACTTCCGCCGGATCGTGAACGGCGCGCTCGACGCCGCCGGCTGGCCCGAGCCGACCTGGTACGAGACCACCGTCGAGGACCCGGGCCGGGGGCAGGCCGAGGCCGCCGTGACCGCCGGCGCCGAGGTGGTCCTCGCCTGCGGCGGCGACGGCACCGTGATGGCCTGCGTCACCGCGCTCGCCGGCACCGACGTCGCGCTCGCCGTGCTGCCGCAGGGCACCGGCAACCTGCTCGCCGCCAACCTCGGCCTCTCCAACGAACTGGCCGGCGGGCTGGAGGTCGCCGTCGAGCGGGGCATGCGCCGGCTCGACGTCGGCGTCGTCGGCGACCAGTGCTTCGCGGTGATGGCCGGGATGGGCTTCGACGCCCAGATGCTCGACTCGACCTCGGAGACGACCAAGAAGCGGATCGGCTGGCCCGCGTACATCATGGGGGCCGCGCGGCACCTGCGGGACCGGCCGATGCGGGTGTCGATCCGGATCGACGGCGGGCCGCCGCTGCGTCGCCGGGCCCGCTCCGTCCTGGTCGCCAACGTCGGCCGCCTTCAGGGCGGCGTGCGCCTGCTCACCGACGCCGAACCGGACGACGGCTGGTTCGACGTGGCGGTGCTCACCCCGCGTACGCTCGGACACTGGCTGTCGATGGGCTGGGCGTTGATCCGTCGCCGGCGCCGGGTGCCCCGGATGGAGGTGTTCCGGGGCCGCGAGGTGGAGATCACCAGCAACCGGGCCCAGCCCCGGCAGCTCGACGGCGACCTGATCGAGCCCGGCCGGTCGCTCAAGGCCGAGATCCGGCCCGGCTCGCTCTGGCTCTGCGTGCCGCGACCCGAGCGCCACCCCGACCTGTCGGTGGACGCCGACGCGGCGGCCGAGCGTGGCGAACGGCTCGTCGAGGAGGCCCGCCGTGAGTAGCACCAAAATGGTCCCCGAGACCCGGCTGATGGCGCAGGAGGAGCTCTCCGCCGACCACGCCTGGCGCACCCTGCGCCGGCACGGCGGCTGGTGCCTGCTCCGCGACGCCTTCGTCCGGTTCCGCTACGGCGACGGCTTCAGCCACTCCCGGGCGCTCGCGCTTCAGCTCTGTCTGGCCGTGGTGCCGTTCCTGATCGCGCTCACCGGTCTGATCACCGATCTCGGGGCGGACGAGGGCGGCAAGGTGGTCGCCGACACCGTGCTGGCGCTCACCCCCGGCCAGAGCGAGTCCGTGGTGCAGCAGCTGCTCGCCGACGGTGAGCACACCGAGCAGACCGGCGAGCTGGCGCTGACCCTCGGTCTGATCACCGGGTTGGTCGCGCTCACCACCGTGATGGCCCAGATCGAGCGGGGCGCCAACCGGATCTACGGCGTGGAACGGGACCGGCCGGCGCTGGCCAAGTATCTGCGCGCCGCTGTCCTCGCCGTGGTCGCCGGCGTGCCCGCGCTCACCGGGTTCCTGATCCTGGTCGGCGGCCGGGCGATGGGGAACTCGGTGCAGCGGCACTACGAGTGGGGTGGCTTCGCCAGCGCCGCCTGGGACGTCGTCCGCTGGCCGCTCAGCCTCGGCCTGACCGTGCTGGCGGTGGCGGCGCTGTTCCGGCACGCGCCCCGGCGCAAGCAGCCCGGCCTCTCCTGGCTCTTCTTCGGCGCCGGCATCGCCACCGCGCTCTGGTGGCTGGCCAGCCTGCTGCTCGCCGCGTACGTCAAGTACAGCGGCGGGTTCGGGCAGACCTACGGCGCGCTGACCGGGATGATGGCCCTGCTGCTCTGGGCCAACCTGACCGGGATGGCGCTCTTCGGCGGACTGGCCTTCGCCGCCCAGTTGGAGGCGATGCGGATCGGTGTGGAGGAGCCCGCCCAGCCCGACCTCTGGGAGCCGGAGGCCGAGCGGGAGGAGCTGCTCGACACCGGCGAAATGACCGCCCTGTGACGACCTGGCAGCGCCCGCGTGTACGCGATGCCGGAATCGGGTACAGCGCGCCTCGCAGATGACAAGGGAGGTGCTGAGGTGACCGCGGTCAAGGAGGCGGCCCGCCGGCCACTCGGCCATTTCGCCGAGCGGAGCGTCGCGGGGCTGGTCGCCGTCGCCGGGGCGGGCGTCGGGTTCGGCGTGCTGCTCATGCTCGTCCGGTTCCACTGGGGGCCGCTCTACCACGCCGACCACGAGGCGGCCGAGTGGTTCAACCACCTCGTGGCCCCGCACAGGCCCGTGGTCACCGTACTTAAGGCGATCACCGACCTGGGGGGCCGGCCGGTGCTGATCTGGCTGGTCAGCATCGCGGTGATCAGCCTGCTCATCCGCCGCCAGCCCCGGCTGGCGGCGTACCTGATCGTCACCGGGGTCGGCGGCCTGATCCTCGACCCGTCGCTCAAGGCGCTGGTCGGTCGGCTGCGCCCGGTGGTGGACGTGCCGATCAGCCACGCCCCGGGCAACAGCTTCCCGAGCGGGCACGCCCTCGGCTCGATCGTCGCGTACGGGGCGCTGCTGCTGGTCTTCCTGCCGGCCATGCGGCCGCGCTGGCGCAAGCCGGCCATCGCGATCGTCGCCGTGCTGGTCTTCCTGATCGGGCTGACCCGGATCGCGTTGGGCGTGCACTTCGTCTCCGACGTGCTGGGCGGCTGGCTGCTCGGCGCGCTCTGGCTCGGCGTCACCGCGTACGCCTTCCGGCTCTGGCGTCGGGAGCGCGGCCGGCCGGTGCCGCCGATCAGCGAGGGCCTGGAGCCGGAGGCGGGGGAGGAGATCAAGCCCGCGCCGGCCGAGGAGCGCCTGCTGGAGCACCCGCGCTCGTCCGTCGCCGAGCTGCTGGTCGGCTGGGTGATCGTCTTCGGCGCGCTCTACGGCTTCGGCATGTACGTCAGCTACCACGCCAAGGGCACCTTCTTCGACACCCTCGACACCGAGGTCCCGCAGTGGTTCGCCGCTCGGCGTACCGACCAGCTCACGGAGCTGAGCTGGTGGTGGAGCAAGTTCGGCGACACCCACGCGATCCTGTTCGTCTCGTTGATCTTCTGCCCGCTGGTGCTGGCGATCTGGAAGCGCTGGCGGCCGGTGCTCTTCGTGGCGCTGGCGATGTTCGGCGAGCTGAGCCTCTTCCTCGCCAGCGCCCGGGTGGTCGAGCGGCCCCGCCCGCCGGTGCAGAACCTGGACGGGCACATGCCCACCTCGTCCTTCCCCTCCGGGCACATCGCGGCGACCATCTGCCTGTGGAGCGCGATCGCGGTCATCGTGTTCGTCCGTACCGACCGCTGGTGGCGATGGCTCTTCGTGGCGATGGCCGTGATCATGCCGATCGGGGTGGCCACCTCCCGGATTTACCGGGGCATGCACCACCCGACCGACTTCATGGGCGCGATCCTGCTCGCCGCGCTGTGGATCCCCCTGCTCTACTGGGTGGTCCGCCCCAACGAGGACGTGCGGCGGGGCAACCAGCCGGCCATCGAGTCGGAGCAGGTGCACGAGCTGGACGACGAGCTGGCCAAGGCCGGCCGGGAGGGCTGACCGGGCGCCGATGCTGCGGGTGATGACCTGGAACGTCCGCACCGGTGGGCGGGACCGCGACGGGACCGACCGGTGGGACCGGATCGTCGCGGTCGTCGCCGCCCAGCGCCCGGACGTGCTGGCCCTGCAGGAGCTGCGCGGGCTGGACCGGGGCGGGCGGATGACGGAGCTGGCGGGCCGGGTGGGGATGGTGCCCCACCTGGCCCGGTCCTGTTTCGGGCAGCCGGTGGCGGTGCTGGTCCGCGCGCCGCTGCGGGTGCTCCGGTCGGGCCGGGTACGTCGCCCGTTCCACCACGCCGCCGTCCGGGTCGAGGTGGCCACGGCCGAAGGTCCGCTGACCGTGTTCAGCACCCACCTCGACCCCTATTCGGGCGGGCGGCGGCGGATGGAGGCGGACTGGCTGGCGGTGACCCTCCGGCGCACCGGGGGCCGGTTGGCCCTGCTCGCCGGGGACCTGAACACCCTCGAACCGGCGGTCGACCACGACGCCCGGCTGGCCGGCCTCGCCGAGCTCTACCGGCGGCGGCATCTGCGCCGCGACGGCCGTACCGTCGACACCCGCGCGGTGGCCCGGCTGCTCGACGCCGGCCTGGTCGACCTGTGGCCGTACACGGGTGGGGCCGAACCGGACGGGTTGACCGTGCCGACCCGGCACGGCGGGGCCGAGTTCGCCGCGATGCGACTGGACTACCTGCTGGCCACCCCGGAGCTGGCCGCGCTGACCCGAGCTGTCCGGGTGGTTCGCGACGGCGGGACGGACACCGCCTCGGACCACTACCCGGTGCTCGCCGAGCTGGCGATGACCCCGGCCTGACCGGGTGGCGTCGGCGCCGGGCCGGCCGGCGCCGTCGCGTGGCGTGGTCGGCGCCGGGGCACGAAGCCTCGGGATTCCGCAGTGGGCGGTCTCCCGGCCCAACGACACCGCGACATGCCGCAAACCGAGCCGATCATCGGCCCCGGCGGGCGGATCTCACCTCCGCAGCGCGGGCGCCAGCAGGGTGCGGATCGCGTCGGCGACCTGCAGGGGCGCGGTGGTGGCGACGTTGTGCGCGGCGCCCGGCACGGTGGCCGTGCGGCCGTCGGCGACCAGCCGGGCCGCCTGATCCCGCCAGCGCACCGGGGCGATCGGGTCCCGGGACCCGGTCAGCACCAGCGTCGGGGCGGCGACCCGCACCAGGTCGGCCTCGACCGCGTTGCGCACCGAATGGGACAGGGCCGGCAGGACCCGCCAAGGCCGGGCGGCCCACACGTCCCGCAGCAGGATCGGCGCCTGGAGGCGGGCCTCCCGCAGGGCGTCCACCAGCCAGCGGCCGAGCTGACCCCGGCGGGCGCGGGCGGCCGGGTCGCCGGTCGGGCCGGCCAGCACCAGGGCGCGGACCAGACCGGGTCGGCGGGCGGCCAGCGCGGCGGCCACCTCCGCCCCGAACGAGTGCCCGACCAGGCAGACCCGGCCCAGGTGGTACGCGTCCAACCAGGCCGCCAGGTGCGCGGCGTGCCGGGGCACGTCGTACGCGGTGCCGGGGTGTTCGGTCAGCCCGAAGCCGGGCAGGTCGGGCGCGTACACCGGATGGGTGGGGGAGAGGGCGACGGCCAGCGGGGTGAGGTAGCGGTGCGAGAGGGCGAGCCCGTGCACCAGCACCACGGCCGGCGCGCCGCCGCCCGGATCAGCCGACCGGCGGGTGTGTGTCCGCAGCCCGTCGACCAGCCGGAACTCGCTGGTCAGGCCGGCCGCGGGTCGGGGCGCCGCCAGCGCGAGGCGCAGGTCCGCCGGCCCGAAGCGTCCCGGCGGCGAGGGCCGCGGACCGCGGCCGGGCGCCGCCGGTCGCGTCGGCCGGAGCGTCACAGCTCGCGGAGCCGGGGCAGCAGCTGCTCCTGCGCCCAGTCCAGGAACATCGGCTGCCGGTCGCCGCCGATCTGCACGAGTGCCACGTGGGTGAACCCGGCGTCGACGAACTTCTTGAACGCCTCGACGTGCTGGTCCACGTCCGGCCCGCAGGGGATGTTCTGCGCCACGTCGTCCTCCCGCACGAACTGGGTGGCCGCGTCGAACGCGTGCGGGTCGGGCAGGTCGGCGTTGACCTTCCAGCCCAGGCCGAACCAGCGGAACTGGTCCAGCGCGAGCTTGCGGCACTCCGCCTCGTCCGGGCCGTAGCAGACGGCCACCTGGGCGTAGCGGGGGCGGCCCGCCCCGCCGGCCTCCTCGTACATCTCGACCAGGTGGGGCAGCGGGTCGGTGGCGATGAGCGCGTCGGCGTACTCGGCGGCGAGGGTGGCCGACTGCCGGCCGGAGGCGGCGACGGCCATCGGCACCGGCCGGTCCGGCCGGTCCCAGAGGTACGCGTCGGGGACGTCGAAGTGGTTGCCGGAGAAGGTCAGTGTCTCGCCGCGCAGCAGGGGCCGGATGATCTGGAGCGCCTCCTCGAACATCTCGTGCCGTTGCTGCACGTGTGGCCAGCCGCCGACCACGTGCTCGTTGAGGTTCTCCCCGGCGCCCAGGCCGAGGGTGAATCGGCCGTCCGAGAGCACCCCGACGGTGCTGGCCTTCTGCGCCACCACGGCCGGGTGGTAGCGGCGGATCGGGCAGGTCACGAAGGAGAGCAGCTCGGCCCGGCTGGTGGCGTGGGCGACCGCCCCGAGGACCGACCAGGCGTACGGGGAGTGCCCCTGGCTCTCCAGCCAGGGGTTGTAGTGGTCGGACATCACCAGGTGGTCGAAGCCGGCGGCCTCGGCGCGGACGGCGTGGTCGACCAGCTGCTTCGGGCCGCTCTGTTCGCACATGAGGGTGTAGCCGACGTTGACCATGGCGCTCTCCTTCCGGGCGGATCGTCACCGGATACCCCGGCCCAGGGGGGTCAACCCTGGTGTCCGCTTCCGAGCTGCGGGACGTCTTGACGGCGGCGGGGATGGTGCCTACAGTCCCGCCTTAACCGGTTCAGACCGGGCGGCGCACCATCCTGTGGTGGGGATGACCGCCCCTGTGGCGGCCCGTGGCAAACGGGCCGCCACAGGACGCCGCCCCGGCGAATCGATGAACTTAACCGGTTGCCTTCCGAATCCCATCGCCATACGCTGATGCCTGCGTCCGCCGGGAGTCGGGCGGTGGCTGCCGGGCTCAGCCGCCGTCACCTCGTCACCACCACCGCACCCCCGCCTGGGCAGGGGGACCTCTCCCTGAGGACAGCCATGAAGAAGTTGCTCTCCGTCGCGGGCGCCGCCCTGCTGACGGTCCTCGCCGCCGTGTTCGCCCTCGGGCAGCCGGCGCACGCCGCCGCCGGCTTCTCCGTGTCGAACGGCCGGCTCTACGACGCCAACGGCAGCGAGTTCGTCATGCGTGGGGTCAACCACGCGCACACCTGGTACCCGCAGCAGACCAGCTCGTTCGCCAACATCAAGGCGCTCGGCGCCAACACCGTACGGGTGGTGCTGGCCAGCGGCGACCGCTGGGCCAGGAACGACACCGCCGACGTCGCCAACGTCATCTCGCTCTGCAAGGCCAGCCGGCTGATCTGCGTCCTCGAGGTGCACGACACCACCGGCTACGGCGAGCAGAGCGGCGCCATCACTCTGGACCGGGCGGTGGACTACTGGCTGAGCATCGCCGGCGCACTGCAGGGCCAGGAGAAGTACGTCATCGTCAACATCGGCAACGAGCCGTACGGCAACCAGGGCTACGGCACCTGGGCCACCGACACCGCCAACGCCATCAAGCGGCTGCGCGCGGGTGGCCTCACCCACACGATCATGGTGGACGGTCCGAACTGGGGCCAGGACTGGTCCTTCACCATGCGGGACAACGCGGGCACGGTCTTCAACGCCGACCCGCAGAAGAACACCGTCTTCTCCATCCACATGTACGGCGTCTTCGACACCGCCGCGGAGATCACCGACTACCTGGGCCGGTTCCGCAGCGCCGGACTGCCCATCGTGGTCGGTGAGTTCGGCTTCAATCACTCCGACGGCAACCCGGACGAGGACACCATCATGGCCTACAGCCAGGCCAACGGGATCGGCTACCTCGGCTGGTCCTGGAGCGGCAACGGCGGCGGCGTCGAGTACCTCGACATGACCACCAACTTCGACCCGAACCAGCTGACCAGCTGGGGCCAGCGGATCTTCAACGGCGCCAACGGAATCAAGGCCACCGCCACGGAGGCCTCGGTCTACGCCGGCCCCTCGCCGAGCCCGACCACCAGCCCGAGCCCGACGAACAGCCCGAGCCCCACCACCAGCCCGAGCCCGACGATCTCGCCGACCACCCCGCCGCCCAGCGGGGGCTGCACCGCCAGCTACACGATCGTCAACTCGTGGCAGGGCGGCTTCCAGGGTGCGGTGAAGGTGACCGCCGGATCGGCCGCCATCAACGGCTGGTCGACGAGGTGGACGTTCGCCAACGGCCAGACGATCACCCAGTCGTGGAACGCCACGATCAGTAACAGCGGGTCGACCTACACCGCCCGCAACATGGACTACAACGGCCGGCTCGGCGCGGGGGCCAGCACCACCTTCGGCTTCCTCGGCAGCTGGAACGGCACCAACGCGATCCCCGCGGTGACCTGCACCGCGAGCTGATCGCCGCCGGTGGGGGGGGGGGGGGGGGGGGGGGGGGGAAGGGAAAGAGGGGGG